>NZ_JBSIPA010000350.1:0-7148 GCF_053574605.1 Caballeronia sp. M23-90
TGCCTGCTCACCCAGCACGTGTTGCATGATGCTGAACGCGCCCGTCAAACAACGCGGCTTCTTCGCGGCGCTGCCGTTCGTCGGCATCTTCGCCGGGCTGGGTCTCGCGACGGGCACGTTCAGCATCATGCAACACGTGCTGGGTGAGCAGGCCATACTTGATTGGGCGTGGCGCATTCCGTTTGTATCGAGCGTAGTGCTGATCGGCGTTGCGGTATGGATCCGGTTGCGCTTGCGTGAGAGTCCGACGTTCCTGAGCCTCGAAGGCGCGCAAGCCGTCATCAAGTCGCCGATGAAAACCGTCATCACCCACGCCCGCCGTCCCGTACTCGCCGCCACGCTGATGCGTTTTGCCGAGCAGGGCGGATCGACGATCTACACCACAGTCGTCATTGCGTTCCTGGGCGGCACGGTCGCCGCGAAGCTGGGTATGAAGCCGTCCGCGCTGAGTTCGATCGGCACGACAGGCGCGCTGATCGCGAGCATGGCCAGCGTGATCACCACGCCGATGTTCGGCGCATTGTCGGATCGGATCGGGCGCATTGCGGTGTATCGCGGCGGCGCGATCTTCATGCTGCTCTGGTCGGTGCCGTCCTGGTACATGGTGAGCACGGGCAAACCGCTGTGGGTCGACATTGCGATGTTCGGCGGCCTCGCGCTCGGCGCGAACAGCATGCTCGGCGCGCAATGCGCTCACTTCTCGGAACTCTTCGGCAACCGCTACCGGTATTCGGGCGTGGCGCTCGCACGCGAACTGGGCGCGGTGCTGTCGGGCGGACTCGCGCCCTTGCTCGGCATCTACCTGATCGGGTTATCGGACGGTGCGTTCTGGGTCATGGGCGTCTACATGGCAGTGTTGTCGGCGATCACGCTGATTGGCGTGTCCTTGTCGACGGAAACCCGCCGGCGCGACCTGACCCTGCTCGATGACGCCGTGCACTGATTTCGCCGCGCAAAACGGGCCCGGATCATTGTTGCGGATCCTGTTTCAGCGGCACGTTTATCGAGTCCGCAGAGGGGGCCGGAAGGGGGGCAAGAAGGGGGGCAAGAAGGGCGCGGATGTTATACTTCGCGCGCTTTACAGAGTGCCCGTTCGTTGACCGAGCGTACTTTCAAGGTGCACCGCGGTTCGTCGAATCGTGCAACGCCTTGACTGATAAGGCTCACCGGCAGGAGGTCGCACCTCGTCCACACCGGCCGAATTCACGAGAAAGGCGAACTCCGGTTCGCCTTTTTTATTGCCCGCTGCTGTAACATCGGGCGTTTCGTATTAGGCAGAATCGTCACGCATGCTCGACTTTTTCCGTAACCACCAACGCCTGATGATGGCCCTGTTGATCCTGATCGTCGTGCCGGGATTGGGTATCGTGGGTGTCCAGGGTTTCAGCAGTTTCTTCGACGAAAACGCAAACGTCGCCAGCGTCAACGGCCACAAGATCACGCGTGTCGAGTACGACGGCGCGATGCGTCAGCAAGTCGATCGCGCGCGCCAGATGCTCGGTGCGCAGTTCGACCCGAAGATGTTCGAAACGCCGCAAATGCGTGCTTCGCTGATCGACAGCCTCGTTCAACAGCGCGTTCTCGCCGATGAAACCCAGCGCCTGCACCTGACCGCATCGGATCAGGCCGTGCGCCGCGCGCTTCTGGCCGACCCGACGATTGCGTCGTTGCGCAAGCCCGATGGTTCGATCGATCTGGACCAGTACAAGCAACTGCTCGCCATGCAGGGCATCACGCCCGAGCAATACGACGAGCGCGTGCGTTATGGCCTGGCTGCCGATCAGCTTCCTTCGAGCATCCAGTCGACCGCGTTCACGTCGAAGACACTGGCGCAGAGCCTGACCGAGATCGCCGAGCAGCGTCGTGACGTGCAGGGCCTCGCTTTGCGCACCGCCGATTACGCCGCGAAGGTCCAGCCGACCGACGCGCAACTCAAGTCCTACTACGACGCGCACAGCGCCGAGTTCACGACGCCGGAATCCGCGAACATCCAGTACCTGGTGATGTCGCCGGCGACCTTGGCGACCGCGATCAAACCCACGGACGCCGATCTCAGGAAGTACTACGACGACAACATCGCGCGCTTCAAGACGCAGGCCGAAGTGCGCGCGAGCCACATCCTGATCACCGCGCCGAAAGACGCGAGCGCAGCCGACAAGGCCAAGGCGAAGGCGCAAGCCGACGCGTTGCTCGCACAAGTGAAGGCGCATCCGGACCAGTTCGCGCAGTTTGCGCAGAAGGAATCGCAGGACCCGGGTTCGGCATCGAAGGGCGGTGACCTCGGGTACTTCTCGCACGGCATGATCGCGGGCGGCAAGGCATTCGACGACGCCGCGTTCGGCCTGAAGAAGGGCGAAATCAGCGGCGTGGTGCAGACGGATTTCGGTTACCACATCATCCAGGCAACCGACGTCAAGCCGTCCGCCACCCAGTCGTTCGACGAAGTGAAGGACCAGATCACGCGTGACGTCACCGCGACGCAAGCCGCGAAAAATCTCGCCGATGAAGCCGAAGGTTTCACGTCGCTCGTCTACGAAAAATCGAAGACGCTGCAACCTGCCGCAGATAAATACAAGCTGCAGATCCAGACCGCGACGGTCGGACCGAAGCCCGACCCGAAGCTGCCGGCCGACAGCCCGCTGAACAACCCGAAGGTCCTGAACGCCATCTTTGCTTCGGACGCGGTGAAGGAGCGCAACAACACGCAGGCTATCGATATCGGCAACAGCACGCTGGTCGCAGCCCGTGTGACGGACTACAAGCCGGCGGCCGTCCCCGCGCTCGACGCGATCAAGGACGCAGTGCGCACCAAGGTCGTCGCAGAGCAAGCCGCGGAGATGGCGCGCAAGGACGGCGCGGCGAAGCTTGCCGACGTGCAGAAATCAAACTCGACGACAGGGTTCTCATCGGTGGCGAAGGTATCGCGTAACGACGCGCAAGGCGTGCCGCCCGCAGCGCTCGCCGCGATCTTCAAGGTGGATTCGTCGAAGCTGCCAACCTACGTAGGCGTCGATCTTGGCGCCGATGGTTACGCGATCTACCGCGTGGACGGGATCGAGAAGCCGGAGCCGGTTGCCGCAGACCGCCTGACGGGTGCGCAGCAGCAGGTCGCGCAGGTTTATGCCCAGGCCGAGATGGAATCGTATCTCGACGCATTGAAGGCGCGCTCCAAGGTGAAGATCAATGCACCGGCCACCAACGCGCCGGCAGAGCAGCCGCAATAAACTGAAGCGTACTCACGCGTACGCAACACAAACAAAAGCCCCGCTGGCCAAAACCAGCGGGGCTTTTTTTATCGCTAAAACCTGCTTACAGGCAGGCCTGGATATCGCCAGTGGCGTCGCTGCCGCCCGCGCCAGCGGCACGGAAGCCGACCCACGAACCGGGGCCCGAATAGTTGGGACGCACGACGGCGGCGGCGCCGTTCGGCGGTTGCTGGCCCGGAACATAGACATCGGCTGCCATGTCGTTCGCGAGCGTGTCTTGCGACACCACTTGTTGCTGTGATTTATCGGCCCATTTCTGCGCGATACATTGTGCGACCACCTTGGGCGGTTGCTGGCTCGTGCCGACCTGGCTGACGTTAGCGGGCGGTTGAGCGGCGCAAGCCGAGATCGCGACGGTCATAGCGAGAATTGGTAAATATTTCACGTTACCTCCTTTCAATGCGCTCACAAGCGGAGCCGGGGTTTTTTCAGGGTTACGCGAAAGTCTTGATGCTGAATCGTGGCCTTTCTTCGCGCATGGCTGAAAGCCGGCTGGGCAACGCGTGACGGGGTTTAAACGTGAATCGCTTCAAAAACGGCTAAATCCCCATCATTTCGATGGCGTGCCCAGCAAAGGTCTCAAAACTGGCCAGACGTTGTTCAATAGCAAAGGCTGGGCCTGAGGGGTCGGATGAATTTGGTCTGCCTGGAACATTTCAGGCTTGTTCTCCATGCCTGCAAGCAGGAACGGGACGAGCGGCACCTGTTTCTCCTTCGATAACTTTTCGTACACGGCGTGGAATTTTTGCGAGTAGTCCGGGCCATAGTTAGGCGGAACGTACATGCCGACGAGTAAAACCTTCGCATGGACCGCCTGCGATTTTTCGATGATCGTGCGCAGGTTGGTTTCGGTGGTGGCTAGCGGGACGCCGCGTAACGCGTCGTTGGCGCCCAGTTCCACGATCACCACCTTCGGCTTGATCCGGTTGAGCGCGGCGGGCAGGCGGGCGAGGCCGCCGCTGGTCGTGTCGCCGCTGATGCTTGAATTGGCGACGCTATAATCGAAGCGCTCTTGCGTCAGCTTCTGGCGCATCAGGTTGACCCATCCTGTATCGCGCGGCAGACCGTATTCCGCCGATATGCTGTCACCCAGCACCACAATGGCCGGCGCCGCGGGCGCGGCCATTGTGGTCTGGGCCAACGCATCGGCCGCTTGTGCCGGCGCCGTGGCCGCGTATCCGACCATCGCCAGCAGCGCCAGCTTGGCGCGTGGTGTCCAGTTCACCTTAAGTCTCTCCATGCCAAACAATATCGAACCAGTCATTGAAGTACGGGGTTTAAGCAAGCGGGTAAAGGACGCGACGGGTGAATTGATCATCCTCGATCAGATCGACCTGTCGATAGAAAAAGGCAGCAGCGTCGCCATAGTCGGCGCATCGGGCTCGGGTAAGTCTACTTTGCTTGGGCTGCTCGCCGGATTGGACAGCGCGAGCAGCGGGTCGGTTCGCTTGCTCGGCCGTGACCTTGGCGCGCTCAATGAAGATGAACGCGCGGCATTGCGCAGCGGGTCGGTCGGATTCGTGTTCCAGTCGTTCCAGTTGATGCCGCATCTGACCGCGCTGGAAAACGTGATGTTGCCGCTGGAATTGCGTGGCGGCGTGCCGCATAAGGACATCACGTCGCGTGCGCGCGACCTCCTCGAACAAGTTGGATTGGGTCAGCGGACCGCGCACTATCCGAAGCTTTTGTCAGGTGGCGAACAACAACGCGTGGCGCTGGCGCGTGCGTTTGTCACGCATCCAGCCATCCTTTTCGCCGATGAACCCACGGGCAGCCTGGACGCCGCGACGGGTTACGCGATCATCGACCTGATGTTCGAGATGAACCGGCGCAACGGCGCAACGCTGATCCTCGTCACGCACGATACCGAACTCGCCGAGCGCTGCGATGCGACGGTGACAATCGAAGCCGGGCGAATCGTGAACAGTTTGAGCGTATAAAAAACGAAGGGCGTACCAGTCTCAAGTGACCGGAACGCCCCATGCCGCTTAGATGCTCTTCAGTGCGGCCTGCGCCCGCGCGATCAGCGCCGACGTCGACGAATCGTGCTTGGACGGATCGGACTTCGAACTGGTGATATCGGCTTCAACGACCTTGCCGAGAATCTTGCCCAGTTCCACGCCCCACTGATCGAACGAATTGATGTCCCAGACCGCGCCCTGTACGAGCACCTTGTGCTCGTACAGCGCAATCACGGCGCCGAGCGTTTCCGGCGTGAGTGAATCGAGGATGATCGTGGTCGTCGGACGGTTGCCCGGGAAGCTCAAATGCGTCGCGAGTGCTTCCTTGCCTTCGCCCGCAACCTTCTTCGCTTCTTCAAGCGTACGTCCGAGCATCAGCGCTTCGCTTTGCGCAAAGCAATTCGCAAGCAGCTTGGCGTGATGATCGATGAGAGGATGCTCCGGCTTCAATACCGCGATGAAGTCGACCGGAATCAGCGTCGGGCCCTGATGCAGCATCTGATAGAACGCGTGCTGGCCGTTGGTGCCGGGTTCGCCCCAGATCACGGCGGCAGTCGGGTAATCGACCATGGTGCCGTCGAGCCGCGCCGACTTGCCGTTGCTCTCCATCTCGAGCTGCTGGAGATACGACGAGAGATACCGCATGGCTTGCGAGTACGGCGCGACCATCACGCTTTGCGACTCGAAGAAATCGCGATACCAGATCCCGATCATGCCCATCAGGACAGGCAGGTTGCGCTCGAACGGCGCGGTCCGGAAATGCTCGTCCATGGCATGCGCGCCGGCCAGCAGTTTCTCGAAGTTTTCAGGCCCGACCGAGATCACGATCGACAAGCCGACAGCCGACCACAGCGAATAACGGCCGCCGACCCAGTCCCACATCTCGAAGACGTTTTCGCGCGCGATACCGAACTTGACCACTTCCTCCGGATTCGCCGATACACCCACGAAGTGCTTCGACAACGCGTCTTCCGGGCAGCCGCTCTTCACGAACCAGTCGCGCATGGAACGCGCATTGGTCATGGTTTCGAGCGTGGTGAACGTCTTCGATACCACGATGGCCAGCGTCTCTTCGGCATTGATGTCCTTGAGCACGTTGTAGATATCGGCGCCATCGACGTTGGAGACAAATTCCGTCTTGATCTCCGGCAGCGCGAGGTGCTGCAGCGCGTGCACGACCATCTTCGGGCCAAGGTCCGAACCGCCAATGCCTATGTTCACCACGTGGCGAATGCGCTTGCCGGTGTAGCCCGTCCACGAGCCGTCGCGAACCTTGTTCGCGAACGCGGCCATCTTGGCTTTTTCAGCGCGGATTTCCTTCTGGAAGGGCGAGTTGTCGTCGGTCGCTCGCAACGCCGTGTGCAGCACTGCGCGATGTTCCGTGACGTTGACGATGTCGCCCGCGAATACCGCGTCGCGCTTCGCTGCGACCTTCGCCTGCCCGGCGAGCTCCACGAGCAGCTTGAGCGTGGCTTCGGTGATGCGGTTCTTCGAGAAATCGACGGAGATGCCGCCGCCGTCGAACGTCAGGCGCTCGGCGCGGGACGGTTTGGTGTCGTTTTGCGGCGCGAACCAGTCGCGCAGGCGCTCGTCACGGATGGCATCGTAATGCGCCTGGAGCGCCGGCCAGGCAGGAAGCGAATTGAGCGTCATAACGGTCCGTTTTTAGAAGGTGGCGGAAAGTGTTGATCATCACGCGCGGCCGGACAGGTTTCACATCGACCGCCTAACGCGAGACAACAAGTATAGCCACGATGGATGAACGATTGCTTGCTTGAGCGTAAAGGCGTGCTGCCGGCATGCCGTGTTTAGTTACGTCGGGTAGAACAGGCGGTTGATCAGCGCGCGAACCTTGGGAGCGAGTTCGCCCGCCGTCAGGCCCGGGGGACAAGGTCCCGCGGGCCTGACGGGGATCCGAAGG
>NZ_JBSIPA010000351.1:0-7127 GCF_053574605.1 Caballeronia sp. M23-90
TCCATTCGCAACGTCTGAAAGCGCGTGAAGGCATTCGATGCCTCACCACTTCCCTGCAGGATCACCGTGCTCACGCCGGGACCGCCGCCGCCATCGGCACCGCCGATGATCTGCGAGCCTGTCTGCACTTCGGCGAGGTTGAAATCCCCCGTGCCGCTGAACGTCCAGGCATCGCCGTCCATTCGCAACGTCTGAAAGCGCGTGAAGGCATTCGATGCCTCACCACTTCCCTGCAGGATCACCGTGCTCACGCCGGGACCGCCGCCGCCATCGGCACCGCCGATGATCTGCGAGCCTGTCTGCAGGATCAGCGTGTTTGCCCCATTGCCCATGGCGATCGCCAGCGGGCCGCCGGACTGCAGCAGCCCGGCATTCGTGACGGTACTCGCGCCGTTCAGCGTCCGGACAGCCGCCGCGGTCTGGCTGAAAATCCGACCGCCCGTCCGGTTTTCGATAGTCGCCGCAAAGCTCGACCCCGCAGTGTTGGAGAACACCGCGTCGGAGTCGGCGCCGGTCGCGGTGATCGTGCCGGTATTCACGAGCGAATCGTTGTTGCCTTGAAGATACGCTGTGGGACTGTTGGCGCCTGACGTCGACAAGCTGCCGCTGTTGTTGATCATCCCGCTGCCGCCGACTATGGATGCCGCGCGCGCGTTGTTGCCACTCGTCGATACCGTTCCGGTGTTGGTCAAACTGTTGTTGGCCTGACCAACATTTGTCTGCCCCCAGGCGGCGGACATGCCGTACGCGTTCGGCCCGGCGGTCGAGATGGACCCGTTGTTCACAAGCGAATTGCCGCTGCCATTGGCGGCCATGCCGTCGTTGTAGGCGCCAGTCGTGGTGATCCTGCCGGTCGCAGCGTTTGTAAGCTGATTGTTATTTGCAGTGCCCAGGAGGACCGCACCTCGATTGGTTCCCGAGCCGCCGCCGCCGGTTAGCGTAATCGCGCCGCTATTGGTGATCGTGCTCGCCCCCACGACGCTGAACGATACCGGCGAAGCCGCACGCGTGAGCGCGGCGGCCACGGTCGAGTCGATGGTGATATTGACCCCGGTCGAGCCCGTCAGCGCGGCCACCGGACCAACGCCGGTTCCGCTGCACACTACGCTCGCGCCGCCTGTTGGCGCAGTCGAACTGCACGCGGCATTCACCGACCCCGCGATCGCTCCCGAAAAAACAACAGCGCCGCAAATGCCCAAGTCGACTGCTTTCTTCATTGTCTCCGGTCTCTCAGAACGTCTAATGAGAGATAAAAATAGACTTATTTCTTTGCCTTACCAAATGTTTTAATTATTATTCGCATGTCCGCTCGGATGAACGGCAGGTGTCTCCGCACTATGCACACGCGCTATTTGGACAGGATTTCCGGGAACTTCGGGGAGAAT
Organism: Caballeronia sp. M23-90; assembly: GCF_053574605.1. NCBI lineage: Bacteria > Pseudomonadati > Pseudomonadota > Betaproteobacteria > Burkholderiales > Burkholderiaceae > Caballeronia > Caballeronia sp. M23-90. The sequence goes on from NZ_JBSIPA010000351.1 coordinate 1,386, forward strand.
CCAATTGCAAAGTGTCATTTTCGCGTGGTAAAAGGAGGCAGCAACGCTTTGCCGTTTGACGGCGGGTGACGCTACCAAACGGAATTACGTCTCTTCTAGGAAAATCAGCAAATGGCAACAGGTATTGTGAAGTGGTTTAACGATGCGAAGGGTTTTGGCTTCATCACGCCGGACGGCGGCGGTGACGACCTGTTCGCGCACTTCTCGGAAATCCGCACGGAAGGCTTCAAGACCCTCCAGGAAAACCAGAAAGTGAGCTACGAAGCGAAGCAAGGCCCGAAGGGTCTGCAAGCATCGAACATCCAGCCGCTGTAATTCGACGCTTCAATTCGATACAGCTAGCTTGATCGCGTGAATGAATGGCCCGCCTTGGCGGGCCATTTTTTATGGCTGTGCGCTTCCGGGTCAGGGCGCAGCGTCGATGGCGAGCGGCGCCGGCGCGATTGCCGTGACCTTTTCCGGGAACAGCCGCGGATACAGCGCCCCCGCGATGAACGCCCCGATTATCGGCGCGACCCAGAAGAGCCAGAGCTGCCCGAGCGCCGCCCCGCCTGCAAAGAGCGCAGGCCCGGTCGAGCGCGCCGGATTGACCGACGTGTTGGTCACCGGTATCGATATCAAATGGATCAGCGTCAGGCACAAGCCAATGGCGAGCGGCGCGAATCCGGAGATGGCGCGTCCGTCGGTGGTGCCCAGAATGACGAGCACGAAGAAGAACGTCATCACGACTTCGCAGATGAGGGCGGCGGTCATCGAGTAGCCGCCGGGCGAGCGTGCCCCGTAGCCGTTGCTGGCGAAGCCGCTGGCGGCGGCGTCGAACCCCGGCACGCCCGAGGCAATCAGATACAGCACGAACGCGCCAAGGGTCGCGCCGATCACCTGCACGACGATGTACGGTACCAGCTCTTTCGCCGGAAAACGGCCGGCGACTGCCAGCCCGACGCTAACTGCCGGATTCAAATGGGCGCCTGAAATATGGCCGAGTGCATAAGCCATGGTGAGCACGGTCAAACCGAATGCCAGCGATACCCCCACAAAACCGATTCCCGTTCCCGGAAACTTCGCGGCGAGAACCGCACTTCCGCATCCGCCAATTACTAGCCAAAACGTGCCAAATAACTCCGCTATGAGACGCTGTTGTAATCGCATGATGTGACATCCATTAGATCTGACGGGTTTCGAGAAGAATCGGCGCGACTGCTTTGATTCGTTTTAGTCCTCCTGACTATTTGTCTGCTATGTGACGCGGCGCATAAATACGGAATGCCGGTCACGCAATCAGTGTAGGTCAGGGATTTTAAAAATCGACCCTGCAAATGCGTCTTTCAAACATGAAAGTCGGCGGCCATGTCTTCGTCGGTGCGAGCGAGCAGCCGTCCGCTTCTGCACGCCTGAGTAAAAAGATCGAAGTCCCGTTCGACCTGATCCGCGTAGTTCTTCGAATACGACACCAGCGCTTCTGCCATCTGGCTGCCCTGGCCGAGATACGCGCTGATTTCGATTGCCTTGCCGCTCGCCTTCGCATGAGCGCGCGCCAGAATCCAGCCGCACAGACGGGCGTAGCCTTCGAGGACATCGATATCGAACAATTCGATGTTTGCCGACAGCTTCATGTCACGCAGTTGCCGGAAATAAAAGTGGCGTCCGGAGGGACCTGTGCCCCAGCCGAGGAAGATATCGCTGGCGGCCTGCATCACGCGTTGGCCGCGCACCACGCGCTCGCCGGCATGGCCCAGTGTCTCGGCTTCGAAGTGCTGTTCGATCACCGACCGGCGCGCTTCCTTGATCTGCAGGAACATCGGCTTGCCGAGTTCGTCCAGCATCAGCAATACGAGGCAACGCGTTCCGACACTGCCCACGCCCACCACCTTGAAGGCGAGATCCTGCGCGGTGAAGTGGCGCAGCAACGCGCGGCGATCATGCGTGAGGGTCTTCATATACTGCGGGAACATGCCTTTGATCACCGCTTGCCAGTTGCCGAGCGCGACCCAGTCGTCGTCTGCATCGAACAGCGTATTCGTGCCGTGGATGTGGAACATGCCGGGCGGCATGTCGCGCAGCGTCCAGTGCTCGCCATCGAATTGCGCGACCTTCTCTAGCATGCTGTCGTGCGTGCGGCTCGCCGCTTTTTCCATGCCCTTGCGCAAGATGCGCCTGCGTTCGGGGCTGACGGCGGTTTCGAGCATGCGGTCGAACGTGATGCGTTCATACCAGAGTTCGAGCGCGCTGAATTGCGCGTACTCACGCATGCGGGTCTGATATTGCGACACCACCGTTTCGACCAGTTTTTCGGCGGTCAGCCGGCTCAGGCGCATGTGGCGCGCGGCGATCATGAAGCTTGCGGCAAGCCGTTTCAGATCCCATTCCCATGGGCCAAGCGCGACTTCGTCGAAGTCGTTCAGGTCGAAGACGAGCTGGCGCTCCGGCGTGGCGAAACCGCCGAAGTTCATCAGATGCGCGTCGCCGCAAATGGGCATGACCAGGCCCGTGTTGGCGGACTGTGCGAGGTCGTTCGCCTGCAGGATCGCGCTGCCCCTGAAGAACGAAAATGGCGATGCCATCATGCGGCCATATCGAAGCGGAACAAGACGGTTCACGCGACCGTAGCTGCTTTGTTCGAGCAATTCGATGGGATCGCGATCGATCTTCCCGAGCTTGCCATGCGCGGAGCGTGGCATGTTGTCCCGATGCGCCTTGCCCGCGGCAACGCGCGACGCCGTCTTGCTTTCACCTGACATGACCGCCTCTCTTCAAACGTCCGGTGACCGATTATTTGATTGGAGCACCGTCACGTGTCACGAGTACGGCAGTCGCTTCCACGAATTCCGCGCGCAGGTTGTCACCCACCTTGATGTCTTTCAGCGGTACGTCGGGACCCACGTGCAAGGTGTCCGTCCTGTACGGGCCGCGAATCGTGATGGTCCGATGCGCCTTGTCGATCTTCTGGACTGTCGCGACGACCTGTACGCGCCGCGCCGTGGCGGTCGATCCGTTGGCTTCGGGAACGGCTGCGGTTTCATCGATCCGTTCGCGGATGCCGTCCGACTTCACCTTGGTCGCCCGCACGAGCAGTGCGTTTTCGTAGCGAATGTTCACGGTGTCGCCGAGCTTCAGCTTGCCGACATCCGCAATGTCCGGATTGACTGCGACGTTCACGATCTTTCCACTTTCGCCCTTTAACGCAACGCTGTTCGACGCGGTATCGATCCCTACTACCTGCGCCTTTGTCTCGGCAGTCGCCGCTGCACCCACGCCGTCCGGCCCCACGCTTGATGCCGCTGTTTGTGCCATGGAGGGCGCCGCGATCAAAGCGAAAACGATGATGGAAGCTCGTACAAGATGCATGCTGATTTTCGACGAAGTGTGGTGACGGGTCATGTGCAGTTCCTATGCGGTTTGAAATGTAAGCGGGCTTGTGACGATTACCGGCGAGACTTCGACAACAGATGACCGAGGCCGAGATTGGTGGCGATTTGCCAGACGTAGACGCGCGAATAACGCACGCCGAATTGCGTTTCGATCAACGACCGCAACCGCGCATTGGTCCATGCGTCGCTGTCGAAGCCGTGGGCTCTAGCCGAGCCCTGCAACGCCGCCGATATCCATTCGAGCGCGCGCTGGTCCAGTACCGAGGTGCGTCCGCCCACGCCGAGTTGCCGCAAGGCATCGAGGCCGCCTGCGTCGATGAGCGCCTTGTAGCGCCTGACCGTCGCGAGCGACAGGTGAAGCTCTTCGGCCACGCGGTCAACCGATGCGCCGTCTAGCAGCATCTGTCCCGCGGTCATCCGGCGCATTACGCTGGGCAGGTTTTCGGGCTGAGAAAGCATCTGTGCACTTGTCCTTGTCTTCAGGAATGCACGGCAGTCCGTCGCCGCTTGTTGACCGTCCCGGTTTGCCGCGGCGTCCGGGTCTCATATCGAAATAATCCTGGGATTCGTTTCGACTTAAACAATTCAAAACAAAGAGTCCTCTCGGATTTGATAATTCACGAAATAATTAATAAAACCATTCCTCGACCAATGAGACAGGTCCCAATGGAAGCCACTGTCCAAACCAATATCTGTTTTCAAACGATTTGGGGCGATCCTGTGAAAATTTTTTTGCTTGAAATTTGATCTCTATTCACCTAATGAGACTCGTCGGAAAATGTTGTGTCAGATGTTTGCTAACGTTATGGAAACGAATTCGATGTTTAATTTAAATCGTCGTGTCGTTACAAAATAATTTTGGCAAACCAGAAAACGTTTGCTAGCATCCGTTCAAATGTAGAACACTGTGGAAGACAATACCTGCCGCGAAAGGTAGGAATTATTGGACACGTTCACGTCTGTCTTGGCTCTGCGAGGACTCGTGATGGCCACTGCCCGCATCAGGCGTATTGCCTGAGGCTCATTGTCGCTACTCGTCGAGTGGCATCGATTCACTGAAATACACCAATCCCTTTTTAGAGCCGGAGGGATTCATTAGTGCGGCCGGAACTCAAGCGTTCTTCACTGAACGCTTCGGCCGACTATGCGTTTTCATAAATTGGCACATTGAGAAGATCATGGGAATTTGCGCGCCGCAATTCGTCCGGTCATTCTGCTTCAGCTTAAGTGCCGCGACATTTTCGGGCGTGGCGCTCGCACAGAGTGCGGCCGATGAAGCCAATAAAAGTAATAATCCGCTGAATCTGGCTGCGTCGTTGAATATTCAAAATTACTATACGCCGAGCGTTTTCGGTGCGAGTTCGCATACGAACGATTTTCTCTTGCGACCGACAATTCCCATTGGGCCGAATGGGTTGATTGGCGTACCGCAGATATTCCGAGCGACGCTGCCCATCAGTACCCGGCCCGATCCAGCGGGCGGCTACAACACAGGTTTGGGCGATACCAATCTATTCGACATCTTCCTGCTCTCGCAGGAGGGCATCCAGGTCGGTATCGGACCGTTGCTCACCATGCCGACGGCGACAGATCCGAGCCTTGGCAGCGGCAAGTGGCAGGCCGGGCTTGCCGCGGTCGCAGTCAGTGCGACCAAGGCGCGTTTGCTTGGCGCGCTTGTGCAATGGCAGCACTCCTTCGCCGGACAGGACAGTCGCCCGACGGTGCAATCGCTGACTGCCCAGCCGTTCGGTATCTTCAATCTGCCGGGTGGATGGTATGTGCGTTCGACGGGCACATGGACGTTCGACTTGCAGCACGGGACTTATTACATACCGGTGGGCCTGGGCGGCGGCAAAGCGTGGAAGTCCGGTACGACCATTTATAACGCGTTTATCGAGCCGCAATATTCGGTCGCGCATTCGGGGCGCGGGGTTCCGCAGTTCACCCTGTTTGCCGGTCTGAACATGACCTTTAGTAAGTAGGAATCCAAAACAAGATGACGTTCGAAAGTTTGGCGAGCAAGAGGAGCTCCCTTTGCACAAATCGTTTTTGAGGTTGTCATGAAAGTATCAAATCTAGCAATCGCAGCCGCGCTTGCCGTAGCCACTCATGCAGCGCTTGCCCAGAAACCCGCCGTTTATCCGGCGCACGGGCAAAGCCCGGCAAAGCAGTCGCAGGACGACGGCGCGTGTTACGCGTGGGCGAAGCAGAACACCGGTATTGATCCTGCCATTGTTGCAGGAACGCCCTTCCACGAACGTATCGAGCCGCGTGGTTTCTAGCGGAAACGACAAGCCCACTTTATAGATGCGCACGCCAGCGGCGTCGAGATCATCGACGGTCAGATCCAGACGGCGCAACGTTTCCATCAAGT
>NZ_JBSIPA010000352.1:0-7054 GCF_053574605.1 Caballeronia sp. M23-90
TCAAGGTGTCGGCCGCGCTGGCTGCGGGATGCTCGGTCGTGCTGAAGGGACCGGAAGAAACGCCGGCAAGCTGCGCGGCGCTGGTTCAGGCTTACGTGGATGCAGGATTGCCCGCCGGCGTGCTGAACCTCGTGTTTGGCGTTCCCGCCGATGTCTCCAAGTTCCTGATCGCGCATCCGCTGATCCGCAAGATCTCGTTCACGGGCTCGACGCCGGTGGGCAAGTTACTGGCGGCAATGGCCGGCGAGCACATGAAGCGCGCCACGATGGAACTGGGTGGCCACGCGCCGGCACTGGTTTTCGCCGATGCCGACATCCCGCGCGCCGCCAAGCTGCTGGCTGGCGCCAAGTTCCGCAACGCCGGCCAGGTCTGCATTTCGCCGACGCGGTTTATCGTCGAAGAGTCGGCTTATGAGGAATTCACCGAGCATTTCGTCGCGGCTACCAAGAAGCTGAAGGTCGGCAATGGGCTGGAAGAGGGCGTGCAGATGGGCGCACTAGCCAACGGCCGCCGCCTGCAGGCGATGGAACGCCTTGTCGCCGATGCCGTCGAGCACGGCGCCAAGGTGCTGACGGGCGGTGAGCGCATCGGACGTGAAGGGTTCTTCTTTGCACCGACGGTGCTGGCCAATGTGCCGCTCTCGGCTCGTATCATGACGGAAGAGCCGTTTGGCCCGATCGCGCCGATCTCCACGTTCAAGTCCTACGACGAAGCCATCACGGAAGCCAATCGCCTGCCGTTTGGTCTAGCGGCTTACGCTTATACGCGGTCGAGCGCGACATCGGCGTCGGTGGGTGAGGATATCGAAAGCGGCATGGTGTCGATCAATCACCACGGGCTGGGTATCCCGGAAACGCCGTTTGGCGGCGTGAAGGAATCGGGCTACGGCTCGGAAGGCGGCAGCGAAGCGATGGAAGCGTATCTGGTCACGAAGTTTGTGAGCGAGGCGCGTTGATCCGATCGCAGCTTTGATTGAAAAATTAGCGACGTGACCAACCGGTTGCGTCGCTTTTTTGTTAGGACCGTCTATTCGAACGGGTTGTGTGTTCGAACGCCAGTCGAAGCAAAGTGCTTTACGTTGCGTGTAGCGACTGTCAAATTGTGGATGATTGCCGTGGCCGCGATCAGCTTATCCAACTCATTTTCTGGATTTGGAACCCTAAGTCGTCCCCAGAGTTGCGCGACGTCCGGGCCAATACTTAAAACATTCAAGGCGGATCCGCTAAGCACCTCGCTCATCCACGTTTCAAGTGATCGCGCCTGTTCTTCATCGCCGCGATGGCGAATAGAATCAAGTCCCCGTCGCAGTTCGCCTATGGTTATGACGGAGATGTGCAGGCCGTGGCCCTCGCTCTCTGCGAGCTCGAAGAAGCTTCTGACACCTTGATTCGCACGAAGCCCTTTGCGCATCTCGCTTATTACATTCGTATCAATCAAATACACCCGGCGCCCCGCTCGTGCTTTGTACTCTTTCAAAATCGGAGTCTTCGCCGACGTTTGGCATGCTAGCCAATACTTCAGCAAAACTGCGTCGCTTCGGACGGCCTAATGCTGCGACCAAAATGATCCGATGTTCCGCTTCCGCGCTGCGCCCATGTGCCGCAGCTTGTTCCCGCAGGCTTTGGACTACTTCGTCGTCTATTCCTCGTACAAGAAGACTGGCCATTGTAGCCTCCAAATTTAGTGATAGCAATGATATCACTAAACAAGTTTCTTGTTTGCTGAATAGCTTCACATTGCACAATCGCTGTGGCCTACCGAGGAACAAGCAAGCGAAAAAAAACCCGGCCGAAGCCGGGTCCAATGTTCCCGCGCCCCGATCTCTAAGGGCGCGGTCACCTGCAAAAAGCTACCGCCTGAACCCTCAGGCAGCCAACAACGAGCGCAACACGAACGGCAAGATCCCGCCGTGCTTGTAGTAATCGACTTCGATCGGCGTATCGATACGCAGCAGCACCGTCACGCGCTGCTCGCTGCCATCCTTGCGATGGATCACGAGCGTCACTTCCTGTTGCGGCTTGATATCGGACGAGAGGCCTTCCAGGTCGAACGTTTCTTCGCCGGTGATGTTCAACGACTGGACGCTGTCCGAGCCCTTGAATTGCAGCGGCAACACGCCCATGCCAACCAGGTTCGAACGATGAATCCGCTCGAAGCTGCGCGCCACGACCAGCTTCACGCCGAGCAATTGCGTGCCCTTCGCAGCCCAGTCACGCGACGAGCCCGTGCCGTACTCTTCACCCGCGAACACGATAGTCGGCGTGCCTGCTTCGATGTACTTCATCGCTGCGTCATAGATCGACAGTTCTTCGCCGCTCGGCTGGAATATCGTCAGACCGCCTTCCACGCGCGAACCGTCGGCCTTCAGCGGGATCATCAGGTTCTTGATCCGCACGTTGGCAAAGGTGCCGCGCATCATGACGTCGTGGTTGCCGCGGCGCGAGCCGTAGCTGTTGAAGTCGGCCTTCTGCACGCCGTTCGCCTTCAGCCACACGCCTGCGGGCGAGCTTTCCTTGATCGAACCAGCCGGGCTGATGTGGTCGGTCGTGACCGAGTCACCGAAGATGCCCAGCGGACGCGCGCCCTTGACGGCCGGAATGCTGTCGGCCGGGGTCATCGAGAAGTCCTTGCCGAAGAACGGCGGCTCAGCAATGTACGTCGACTTCGGCCAGTCGTAAACCTGACCCGCTTCGCCCTCGATCTTGCTCCACAGGTCGCCGGTCTTCGTGAGTTCCGCGTAGTTCTTGCGGAAAGCATCAGCGTCGAGCGCGTACTTCAGCAGCGCATTGACTTCTTCGCTCGTCGGCCAGATGTCGCCGAGGAAAATGTCCTTGCCATTCTTGCCCTTGCCGACCGGTTCCGTCATCAGGTCGACCGTCATGTTGCCGGCGATGGCGTAAGCCACGACCAGCGGCGGCGATGCCAGGAAGTTCGCGCGGATGTTCGGGTGAATACGTGCTTCGAAGTTGCGGTTGCCGGACAGCACAGCGGCGGCCACGATGTCGTTCTTCGTGATGGCGTCGTTCAGTTCCGGCGTCAGGTCGCCCGCGTTACCGATACATGTCGTGCAGCCGTAGGCGGCCAGCGTAAAACCGAGCTGGTCGAGATACGTCAACAAATTCGTCTTCGTCAGGTATTCCGTGACGATCCGCGATCCCGGAGCCAGCGACGTCTTGATGTGCGGTGCGACGGTCAAACCGGCTTCGACAGCCTTCTTCGCGAGCAAACCGGCAGCCAGCAAAACGCTCGGGTTCGACGTGTTCGTGCATGACGTGATCGCGGCAATCAGGATGTCGCCGTTTTTCACGTTGACGTTGTTCGTCGTCGTGTATTGCGTGTTCAGGTCCGCAGCTTTCTTGCCGAAACCGTTGTCGCTCACAGCCTTCGAGAACAGCTCGGTGAAGTTCGACTTCACGTTCGTGATTTCGATGCGGTCCTGCGGACGCTTCGGACCCGCCAGCGACGGCGCAACCGTGCCGAGGTCGAGCGTCAGCGTCTTCGTGTAGTCGATCTCGCCGGCCTTGGGCACGCCGAACAGGTTCTGCGCCTTGAAATACGATTCGAACGCAGAGATTTCAGCGTCGGTGCGGCCCGTTCCCTTGAAGTAGTCGATGGTCTTTTCATCGACGGGGAAAAAGCCCATGGTCGCGCCGTATTCCGGGGCCATGTTGCCGATGGTCGCGCGGTCCGGCAGCGACAGTGACGCCGTGCCTTCGCCAAAGAACTCGACGAACTTGCCGACGACCTTCTCTTTACGCAGCATTTCCGTGACGGTCAGCACGAGGTCGGTTGCCGTCACGCCTTCGCGAATCTTGCCTTTCAGCTCGACGCCCACCACGTCCGGCGTCAGGAAGTACACCGGCTGACCGAGCATGCCGGCTTCAGCTTCAATACCGCCCACGCCCCAGCCCACCACGCCAATACCATTGATCATGGTCGTGTGGCTGTCCGTGCCGACGAGCGTATCCGGGTAATACACGGTGTCGCCTTCCAGCGTCTTCTTGTGCACGCCGCGAGCGAGATATTCCAGGTTCACCTGGTGAACAATGCCGACGCCCGGGGGCACGACCTTGAACGTATCGAAGGCTTGCATGCCCCACTTCATGAACTGATAGCGCTCGTTATTGCGCTGGAATTCCAGTTTCATGTTCAGGTCGAGCGCGTCTTTCTGACGGAAGTAATCGATCTGCACCGAGTGATCGACCACCAGATCGACCGGCACGAGCGGCTCGATAGCCTTCGGGTCCTTGCCTGCACGTTGCGCCACGCCACGCATTGCAGCGATATCGGCGAGCAGCGGCACGCCGGTAAAGTCCTGCAGCACGACGCGCGAGACCACGAACGGGATTTCATCGGTACGATCCGCGACCGGCTTCCAGTTCGCCAGTTGCTTGATGTGTTCTTCGCCGATCTTCTTGCCGTCGTAATTGCGCAGGACCGATTCCAGCACAATGCGAATCGATACCGGCAGACGTTCGATCTTGATGTTCAGCGCCTTGCCGAGCGCAGGCAACGAGTAGTACTTGCCTTTGCCGGAACCACTGTCGAATTCCTTGAGCGTTTTATGGAGATTGTGGGCCATGTTTTTTTTCCTGGGTTTAAACGAGGAAACACCTTCAGTACTTTCAATCTAAAGAACGTGTCACGGATGCTGACTAAATCACGTACAGATCAACATATTCATTGACCGGCATTGCCTCAAGCGTTGCCTGGTCCAGCGATGCCGCAATGATCGCCTCTTGCTGCTTCGCCGGAAAACGCCGTGCGAGGTTGGTCCTGAACTTCTCGACCAGGAGAGGAATGCCGTCTTCGCGGCGGCGCTTGTGTCCGATCGGGTATTCGACGACCAGCTCGTCGAAGGTGCTGCCGTCACTGAATTCGACGGTCAACGCATTGGCGATCGAACGCTTCTCGGGATCGAAATAATCCTTCGTGAATTGCGGGTCTTCCACGCATTCGATCTTCGCGCGCAAGGTATCGATACGCGGATCCTTTGCAATCGAATCTTCGTAATCCGATGCCGTCAACCGGCCGTAGATCAGCGGTACGGCCACCATGTACTGGATGCAGTGATCGCGGTCGGCGGGGTTATCGAGCGGACCTTTTTTATCGATGATCCGAATCGCCGCTTCATGCGTGCGGATCGTGATCTTCCTGATGTCTTCAACTTTTTTGCCGGCTTCAGCGAGTTTCGCGTTTAACGTCATTGCCGCTTCCACCGCGGTCTGCGAGTGGAATTCGGCCGGGAACGAGATCTTGAAGAGCACGTTCTCCATCACGTAAGAACCGTATGGACGCTGGAACTTGAATTCGTTGCCCTTGAACAGGACATCGTAAAAGCCCCACGTCTTGGCAGTCAGAACCGACGGATAACCCATCTCGCCCGTCTTCGCGATCAACGCGAGACGCACGGCGCGGGAGGTTGCATCGCCGGCGGCCCATGATTTGCGCGAACCGGTATTCGGCGCATGACGATAGGTGCGCAGCGAATGGCCATCGACGAAAGCCAATGAGACTGCGTTGATCAGCTCATCGCGCGTCAAGCCGATCAACTGGCCGACCACCGCCGTCGATGCCAGCTTGACCAGCAACACGTGGTCGAGCCCGACCTTGTTGAACGAGTTTTCCAGCGCGATACAACCTTGAATTTCGTGCGCCTTGATCATGCCGATCAGGACGTCTTTCATCGTCAGCGGCTTCTTACCGGTGGCGACAGCGTTGCGCGAGAGCCAGTCGGCTGTGGCAAGAATGCCGCCGAGGTTATCCGACGGATGCCCCCATTCTGCGGCGAGCCATGTGTCGTTGAAGTCGAGCCAGCGGATCATCGCGCCGATATTGAACGCGGCCTGAACCGGGTCGAGCTGGAACGATGTACCCGGCACCTTGGCGCCGTTGGGGACGATCGTGCCAGGCACGATGGGTCCCATCAGCTTGGTGCAAGCGGGATAGGTGAGGGCTTCGAGTCCGCAACCGAGGGTATCGATCAGGCAATTGCGAGCGGTGTCGAGCGCAATGTCGCTGTCGATCTTGTAGTTGAGAACGTAGTCGACTATGTCGACCAGTACGCGATCCGGCTCGGGCCGGACGTTTGAAATCGGTGCGGACATCGAAAATCCCTGTGAAAACTTACTTGACGTTCTTGATCAGCTCGTTTGCTTGCGTAGGCGCCGGAGCGCCGGTTGCCGCCATTTCAGCCGTCTTGCATTCGTCGGCGAGGCGCGCTTCGTCCTTGTCGGAGAACAGCATGGCCTTGGTCGGGATCACGACCAGGTCGAGGCCGGTGGCGGAATCATGAAAACGGTCAGCGCCCGTGGTCGTGGCTTGACGCGGCAGTTGGTAATCCTTTTTCGCCCAGTTCACGGTGACGATCTGGTCGCGTTTCATGTCGCCTTTCAGGTAGAAAGCCAGGCCTTCGTTACACGACCATTTGGTCGAACCATCCGGAACCGGGTCAACCTTTGCTGCCAATTTGGCTTCGGTTGCGGGTTTACGCTTGATCAGGCGGCGTGCCGGCGCCGGGCGTTTGGCTACTGCTTTCTTAGCCGTGGTTTTTGCGGGTGCGGTGGATGCATCCGCGGCCAGCGCGCTCGTGGTGGCAAGCATGCACGACATGGACAGGGCGCCGACAACGGCAGCGATCAGGAGTTTGTTCATCAATGACAGCCTTTCTAGATTTCGTTTAAATGTTCAACCCGGGTCTTTATCGGCAAGATATTTCGATGTGAAATGGTGCGCCGCATTGGCCCGTTTTGCGAAAGCACGCACGCCGGTTGGACCATCCGGCACACGCAGCGCGCTATTTTCGCTTATTTAGTGATTGGAACTTCAGATTTTCGGGTCCGGTGTAATTTGCGCTCGGGCGAATGATCTTGTTGTCGATACGTTGTTCGATGATGTGCGCGCTCCAGCCCGACGTGCGCGCGATCACGAACAGCGGCGTGAACATGGCGGTGGGCACGCCCATGGCGTGATACGACACCGCGCTGAACCAGTCCAGGTTCGGGAACATCTTCTTTGCGTCCCACATCGTCGTTTCGAGGCGCTCGGCGATGT
>NZ_JBSIPA010000353.1:0-7024 GCF_053574605.1 Caballeronia sp. M23-90
TCGGTGCGCCCCGGCGCTCCTCCGGCGACGTTGACCAGCACGACGGTCAGGCCGCGTTCACGAAACGCGTGGAGCAGGGCACACGAGCGCTCCACGACCTTGTCGATGGGATGGCTGAAAGGGGAGCCGACAAGACCTTTTTGCAGATCGACGACGATAAGGGCGGTGTTCGGATCGAGCGTGGTAACGGCCATGGTTTTCCTGAAAGGTCTGGGACTCGCTCAGAAGTCGGCGAGCCGCTGCAGCAGTTTCACTGCGGCCGCGAGTGCGTCCTGTTCCTGTGGCGAGAGTTGTGCCTGCAAAGCGCGGAGCAGCCAGTCTTCTCTGGCAGCGCGGCTGGCCTTGATGGTTTTTCGGAAGGCGGGAGTCAGGTCGATCAGCGTTTTTCGTCCATCGGCTGGATCGGGCTTGCCACATATGGCCCCGATGGCCTCCAGGCCGGCCACCGTGACGCGCATGGACTGCGGACGCACGCTTTCCGCACGGGCAAGAGCGGAGACGGTTGCGGGCCCGTCGCGATCCAGACGATGGAGGACCGATTTCTGGGCGGAGGTGAAGTCGCCCGGATGCGCTTGCTCACGCAAGCGTCGAATGAGTTTTCCAACAGAAATGCGCAGCTCACCGGCAAGAGCGGCCGACTTGAGAGTCTCAGGCGTGGGTGATTGTTTGACCATGTGCAGACGATAACATACATACAGTAAAACTGTACAGTTTGACTGTATGTATCGCTTCATTGCCGACTGCTGGGCCCATGCGGTTCGTCGTGCAGCGAATGCTGGTGCCAGACTTTCCCGACCAGCCACTGAAATATCGATTGATGAGTTTCGTGGTCTTCGGGAATCGGTGTCGTCAATTTCCCGAGCCTGTCCTGACGGGAAGCCAGAAGCTGGCACATCTGCCTGGCAACCTCCGGATGGTCCTTGAGGAAAGCTGTCATGTCCTCCTTGCCCAACTGATACAGCACGGAGGGCGTGAGTGTGGAGACGGACACGCGCATGGGAAGTCCTGCAAGCAGACCTGCCTCTCCGAATGCTTCGCCCGGACCCACTCGCGCGATCTCGCGCTCGCCTGACGGTTCGGTGAATTTGACGGATAGAACCCCCGACGCGACGATAGACAGACTATCGGGCACTGTATCGGGCGCGGATATCACCTGATGTTCCTGATATTCATGACGTGAAAGTCGTGTGGCGAGCCGCTTTACTTCATCCCCAGTCAGACTTTCGAACAGGCTCACGCGTTTGAGCAGCGCTTCTTTTGCGTCATGGGTGCTTTCGACCGGCGCAGGGACGCCGAGCGCGCGCATGGGAATGGCTGACGAAGCAAGATGCCGGTAGCAAAGGTCGAACAATTCGTTGGACGCGGCGAGTTTCTTGTCCATGTTGTCGACAAACGCAACCACCTCGTATTGCACCGAGTTCACTGTAGTGCGCTTCATGTGGGCATAAGGCGCAGGCGCGTTCAGGATGATGTCGCAGCCGGTGAGTGCGCGGCGCAGCGCTTCGAGCACTGTCCGTGGCCGCGCTTCGGGAGCGATTTCAAGCACAAGCGACAGCCCGTGGACATTGGCCGGCCTGCTGTTATTCGAAATCTTGCCCTTCGATGCAACCGCGTTCGGCACGATCAGCGTATTTCCCTGGCCCGTCAGCAAGTGAGTGGCGCGCCAGTTCATTTCGACGACCCTGCCTTCCACGTCATCGATCATGACCCAGTCGCCGACCGAGTACGGCTCCGTGGTGTTCAACACAATGCCCGCGAACACGTCGCTCAGCGTGCTCTGGATCGCCAGACCCAGGACGATGGCAAGCGCCCCGGATGTGGCGACCAGTCCACGCACCGGCAACGCGAGCACAAAACCGAGGGCGGCCACGACCGCGGCCAGAAAGACCACGGCGCCGAACACGTCCGAAAAGAGCCGCTGCTTTCGCCAGGTGCTTGGCAATAAAAGCGTGTCGAGGGAAAGGGTAAGCAGCCGTGCGCCCATCAGCCACCAGATTATTTCGACGATCTGGCCCAGCCAGTGGAGCTCGGGCGCGGCGGCATCCGGAGCTTGCGTGAAGGGGTTCAGGCCTGACGAGAAGAGCACCGCGCTCAGCGCGCTAAAGAGCGTGAGCCGTATGAACAGCCGTATGAGCTCGTTGGGAGGCACCCGCAGCCGCCATACGACGACATCCAGAGCGACGATACCGAATCCAAGGATCAACGGGTATTTCACAGGCGCTCCGCCATGAGATAGCATCAAGAGGACCGATATAGGCACGCGATTGGTATTTCGGCCGTGCGCAGCAGGACACCCGGCAGCCGGGTGCGCCAATTCTGCGGCTCCTGATGGGGCCGCGCAACTGTCCTTTTTTGCACTGCGTGCGATTTCGAGCCGTAGCTCAGCGGAGAGGATAGTGCAGATGCCGCCCGCACTCGGCGCGGGACGGCGAAAGAATTATCGAACCGGTTTGGCGCGAGCGCTGAGGAAGGCGGAGGCGATGGAGAATGCTCCCGGACGGAAGACTCGTGAAATCAGCCTGCTTCGGGACCGGCCGGCGGCGGGCCGGAACGGCTTTCGCTGACCGCGCCCCGTGCCCGTAAAACCGCCGGCGCTCCGCTCAGGCCACCCGTTTGCTTCTCCGATACTGATCGAACAACACTGCCAGCAGCAGAATCCCGCCGCGAATCAGGTACTGATAAAAGGTCGGCACATTCATGAGGCTCATTGCATCCTGCACCGAGCCCATGATCAGCACGCCGACCAGCACGCCGGAGATCGTGGCCACGCCACCGGTCAGCGACACGCCGCCAAGCACGCAAGCCGATATCACCCCGAGTTCCAGCCCGACCGACGTCTTGGGGTCTCCAAGACTCATCCGCGATGCCAGCATGACACCCGCGAACCCTGTCACGAGCCCTTGCAGCACGAACACCGTGATCTTGATGCGCATGACCGGCAGACCTGCGAGCAGCGCCGCTTCGCTATTGCCGCCCACCGCCAGCACGTTCTTGCCGAACACGGTCTTTTTCAGCAGAAAACCAAACAGCAAGAAGCCGACGATGTTCGACCAGATCGGAAACGAAATGCCGAGGAACGATCCGCCGCCGAGATCGAAGAAACGTTCTTCGGAGATCATCACGGCATCGCCGTTCGACGTGATGTAGGCAAGTCCGCGAACCACCTCCATCATTGCCAGCGTGACGATCAGCGAGTTGATCTTCCAGCGTGCAATCAGCACGCCGTTCACGAGTCCGACTGCACCGCCTGCGAGCACGCCGCCGGCGATCCCCAGCGTGACGCTATGCGTGGACGTGATCAGCGTGGACGCCACCACCCCGGCAAACGCCACGATCGAGGCCACCGACAAATCCACTTCGCCGAGCGCGAGCACGAACATCATGGTGACGGAGATCGAACCGATCAACGTGACCGACAATAGCAAGCCCTGGATATTGCGCGAGCTGATGAAACCCGGGACGGTGAAGGCCAGCGTCACGAACAGGATCACGAACACCATGACGATGCCCGACTTGTTGATGAGGTCCCAGGTCCGCGCGGCGCGAGCACGCGAGCCCGTGCTTTGAGCAGGATTCGACTGATTGGTGACGGGGGTAATTTCCATGATGTCTCTTTCGTTCGCAGCGCGTTGAACGTGCTGCGGGTGTTATCGGTGATGAAGGTGAATCAGCCGGGCAGGGCGAGCTTGATGAGTTGATCGGGCGTCGCCTGCGCCTTGGGCAGGTTGCCGACGATCTTTCCTTCGCGCATCACCATCACGCGATCCGCCACGCCAATGACCTCGGCCAGATCGCTCGATACCACGATGACCGTGCGCCCCGCTTCCGCAAGCCCGTATAACAGGCCGTAGATTTCGCTACGGGCGCCGACATCGATACCGCGTGTCGGCTCGTCCATCAGGAACACATCGATCTCTTCGGCGAGCCAGCGCGAAAGAATGACCTTCTGCTGATTGCCGCCGGAAAGCGTGCCAATAGGCGTGTTGCCGTTGCGCGTCTTGATGGCGAGCTTCGCGATGTAGTCGGTCGTAGTCGCGGCTTCCTTGCGGCTGTTCAGGATGTTGAACGGGCTGAAGTGCCGGCGGCAGCTCATGTTCAAATTGTCGGAAACCGAAGCGATCGAAACGATGCCTTCCTGCTTGCGATCTTCCGGACACAGCGCCACGCCCGCGCGCACGGCGTCGCGCGGCGATCTGAACTTGCGTTTCGATCCCTTGAGCACGATCTGCCCCGACACGGGTTTGACCGCGCCGTAGATCAGCTTCATCAGCTCGGAACGGCCCGCGCCAACGAGCCCGAAGAAGCCGACTATTTCGCCCTTGCGCACGCTGAACGACGCCGGTTCCGCCAGACCCGGACCCATCAGCGCCTGCACATCGAGCTGGACATCGCCTATGTCGCGTGCACGGTAGCCGTACACGTCGTGAATGGAGCGTCCGACCATGCAACTGATCAGGCGATCGCGTTCGAGTCCGTCGACTTCCTCGAAGGTCTCGATGCGCCGGCCATCGCGAAACACCGTCACGCGATCGCAAAGCGCATAGACCTCGTCCATGCGGTGCGTCACGTAGATGATCGCGCGTCCCTCGCTTTTGAGCGCGCGAATGATCTTGAACAGTTGCTCCGTCTCGCGCGATGACAATGAACTCGTGGGTTCATCGAACGCGATCACGCGTGCGTTGCGCATCAGCGCCTTGCCGATCTCGATCATCTGGCGTTGCCCGATCGACAAGTGCTTGACCTGCATGTTCGGATCGATCTTTTCACCCAGCCGGTCCAGCTCGGAGATTGCGCGCTTGACCAGCGCCTTTTCGTCGAGCATGCCGAAGCGGTTCGGCATTGCGCCAAGCATCAGGTTCTCGGCCACGGTCAGTTCCGGGACGAGATGCAGCTCCTGGTAGATGATCGCGATGCCCGCCTCAATGGCGGCCTTGGTGGTCGTGAACTGCTGCTCGACGCCGTCGAGCGACAAGCTTCCGCCGCTTGTCGAATTCACGCCCGACAGTACTTTGAGCAACGTCGACTTGCCCGCGCCGTTCTCGCCCATCAGCCCGTGGACTTCGCCCGTGCGCACGCCGAGCGACACGGAGTCGAGCGCAAGCACGCCGGGAAAACGCACGGTGATGTTATCGAGCAGAAGATAAGGCGCGGCCGTGGCCACTGCGGTATCCATCATTGAGCGTTCCTTGGTTGAAAACTGAAGCGGGCGTCATGACGTGCATGACATGCACGACGCCCGCGGCCGAACGCTCAGATACCCAGTTCCTTGCGCACGTCCTGCCAGTTGCTGCGAACCATCAGCTTGCCGGTGGTCTGCGTATCGGCGGGCGGCTGCTTGCCGTTCTTGATCCAGTCGACGAGGTTCTGCGTGCTGTCCTTGCCATGGTTTGTCGAGCTCACGGCAATGGTGCCGTAGAAGCCCGTTTGTTCCTTCTTCTGGAATTCGGCAAACGCTTCACCCGCGCCGTTGATGCCCACGCCGATCACATCCGCCGACGCAATATGCAGTTGTTCGGTCGCGCGCACGGCGCCGAGCACGGTCTCTTCATTGATCGCGTAGATCACCCATTTCTTGATGTTCGGATGCTGCGACAAGACCGGCGATGCCGCGTTGAAACCGCCTTCGTCGTCCGTCGTCTTTTGCGGGGCATCGAAGATATTTTCTTTCTTGAAGCCGCTCGCCACCAGCGTCTGCGTGGCGCCGTCGGTGCGTTGCTTCGCCGTCGGGAGTTCGTAATCCGTGATGCGCAGCGCGCCCACTTCCTCGGGCTTCCAGCCGCGCTTTTTCATTTCTTCCGAGATGGCGGTGCCGACCTGATTGCCGATCTTGAATGCGGACATGCCGAGGTGCGGGACGTTCGGCAGCGGCTTGCCGGTCGAGTCGACCAGTTGGTCATCGACCGTCACGAACTTCATGTTGTAGCGCTTCGCCCGGGCCTGGATGGCCGGTCCGAGACGCACGTCGGGCGCGCAGATCACGAAGCCTTGAGCGCCCTGCGCGCCAAGGTTATCGATGGCGGACAGCACCTTCTCGCCATCCGGCGTGCCGATGTTCACTACCGAGAATTTTTCCTTTTGTCCAAGCGCGGATGCCGCTTTTTGCTCGTTGATGAACCATGCCTGTTCGGGCATCTTGACGAGGAAACCGACCTTCAGCGGTTCGTCGGCATGAGCGGACATCTGCGGGGCGAACGTGATGCCGAGCGTGGCTGCGGCAATGGCGGACAAGGTCAAACGACGAAGCTTGCGGTTCATGAGGGCGTCTCCTGGTTGAATTGAGGCTGCATGACTCAAGTGACATGCAGCGAAGCGCAGGCTTGCAGCCCGTTCGCCTCTTCTTGCGGTATTGCGGGTCAAGCGTTGTTCCGCCAAGCAGGCGGGTTTGTTGTACGGCCGTAATGTGCGCGAGGCATGTCGCGTCTTGTCGGGTCAGTCCTCATGCGCTCGCGAACTCGCCCCCAGGCTTGCCGCAAGCGCAAAAGACGCAGTCTCAGGTTCTAAAAGTTTGACTGCATCTTAAGGAAGCGGCCGATTCCTTTCCAATCAGTTTTTTGACGATACCGATATCAAATCCGGTATGTCCGCGATGCTCCTACATTCTGGGATGGAAGCTTGCTCAAGCTGGCCTCAGCCGGTCAGGATCGGCTACGATTGGCGATCGTAAAAACTTGAACGCAGGCGCATTGCATGGCCCAAAACTATTCGAACATCACCGTGCGCACGCGCCTCAAGACGCGGCAACTGCTTCTTCTTGCGGCAATGGAGGAGGAGGGCAACGTGCGCCGCGCAGCCGAGATCCTCGGCATGACGCAGCCGGCGGCATCGCGATTATTGAAGGAACTGGAGGATGTGCTGGAAGTGCGGCTCTTCGACCGCACGCCGCATGGCATGCATCCCACGCTGTACGGCGAAGTGATGATCCGGCACGCGCGCATGGTCCTGTCAAACCTGAGCCAGGCGCATGACGAAATTGCCGCATTGCGCGCGGGTCTCGTGGGGCAAGTCCAGATCGGCGCGATCGCCA
>NZ_JBSIPA010000354.1:0-7011 GCF_053574605.1 Caballeronia sp. M23-90
TCCTTCCTCCAGGCTCCACGCCTCGCTGCGGGTGGACTGGAAATAGAGATCCGCATAGTCAACGCGGTGCGTGAAGATCTCTGCCAGCGTGCGCGTAATGGTGGATTCGTCTAGGCCGTAAGGCGTCAGAAGAATCTCTTTCGCGGTGGCGAGATTTCGGATGCCGGGTTCGATGATGTTCATTCGGTGCCTGTGGCGAAGTCTGTAGGGATTAAAAGCATTCTAACGTCGGAGCATTTATGCCACACCCTGACCAAATGGAGGGGTACTCCGAAAAAAACAAGCCAACTAAACAAGCTAGCTCCCAAGCTAGCCCAGCACGCGATGACGAAAGGCCGGCAGGCTCTGCCGGACAGACGCGATGCGCGCTTTATCGATATTTCCCGCTGCCACGCCCGGGCCTTCTTCCACCACGGCCACGACCTCGCCCCACGGGTCGATCAGCATGCTGTGGCCCCAGGTGCGGCGCCCGTTCTCGTGTTTGCCGCCCTGCGCTGCGGCGAGCACGTAGCACTGGTTTTCCACCGCACGCGCCTTGAGCAGCGTTTCCCAGTGCGCCTCGCCGGTTGTATACGTGAAGGCGGACGGCACGACCATCAACGCGCAGTCGCCCATCTTCCTATAGAGCTCGGGAAAACGCAGGTCATAGCACACCGACAAACCCACCCGTCCGAACGGCGCTTCGAATGTACGCACTTCGCTGCCCGGGCAGATGGTGCGGGCTTCATCGAAGGATTCCGAGCCTTTTTCGAAGTTGAACAGGTGGATCTTGTCGTAGCGGGCGACCTGCTTGCCGGTGGGATCGAAAACGAGCGTGGTATTGAGCACACGCGACGCCTCCGATGATTCCAGCGGCAACGTCCCGCCGATGATCCAGACCCGATGCTCGCGCGCGGCATCGGACAAGAACTGCTGGATCGGGCCCTGGCCGAAGGTTTCGCGGATCGCGAGCTTGTCCGTGTCCTTGAAACCCATGAAGCAGAAGTACTCCGGCAGCAGCACAAGCTTCGCGCCGTCACGCGCGGCTTCGGCGATCAGCCGTCCCGCTTCCGCGATATTTCGGTCGCGATCCGGCACGCTGACCATTTGCAGCGCGGCGACGCGGAAATTATCGGGGATGCTTTCGCTCATGTCAGCCTTTTAAAAAGGGCACGATAAATGATCGATTTGCCGTCAACGCAAGCCATTAGCGCGACAAGCGCGCTCAATCCGCCTCTGCGGCAGCAGGAATTTCGATCTTACCCTGATCGCCTTTGACCCGCTGAATGACGGGTTTCGACCATGGGCCGGTAATGGAATAGTCGCGGGTAAAGGCTTTGCCAATCGACTTCGACAACACCAGATCCCCAGCCAGCGTGGCAAGGCCGAGCAGCGGATTGATCACGGCCGCGCCAATGGCCACCGCGCCCGCACTGATCGTCGGGATGACCTTGGCATGCATGTCCTGCGTCTGCTTCGGCAGATCGACGAGACCCGTCAGTTCGACGCGCGCCGGCGGGGTGACCATCTTGAAATCGTCCGTCCGTCCGATGCCATCCTGAACCGTCGCGGTGCCGGTAATCTTCTCGAACGGCAGGCCCTTGCCGACGACATCCTGGAAGTTCAGCGTAAGAAAGTGCGCGAGGCTCTGCAGGCTGAATACGCCGAGCCATTTGACCGCCGCCGCGTTTTTGACTTTCAGGATCTGGCCGTGCTCGAAATCGACGGCGACCTTGCCGTTGAGCGTGGGCATGTCGATCGCGGCGGGGCTGCCGTCCCAGCCGAGCTGGCCCGTGACCGAGCCCTTGCCGTTCTTCACCGTCTGCGGCAAACCCATGCGCTCGACGAGCGCGCCGGCATCGAGAATATCGAGCTTGAAATCGACGGCCGTGCGGCGCGGGCCGTCATCGTCGGAATCGGTTTCCGGATGCGCTCCGGCGCCCGGAATCGTGCGCCAGTTGGCCGTAGCCGAAAGCCGCGCGTCCGGGTTCTCCAGGTCGAGCTTGTCCAGATGCCAGACCGGCACACCGTCTTCCACGCCGTTGCGCGCGTTGACTTCCAGTCGCCCGAGCGTGCGTTCGCGCACCACGAGCTCGTTCACGATCAAGTCGATGGACGGCATGTTGCTCGGCGGCGGCCTGCGGATCATTTGCCCGACCATGTCGTTCTCCGTTTTGTCCGGGATCACGACCTTGGCGAAGCGCGCCTGCAGGGCGCCCGGACTCTCCTTGGTCGCGCCGGGCAGCCATTCGACATATCCCGACACCTGATTCGACGCGATGTTCGCCTTCCACTTGCGGTCGTCGTCACCATCGCCGCGCGTGGCGCCGATGGCCACGTTTTCCCAGCGCCGGGCGAGCAGCTTGAGCGTGGTGAAGTGCAGGGCAATGCGGTCGGGAACGAACTGCTTCGCGACGGTAGACGGAGTCTTGCCGTCCGTCAGCCGGACAGGCGGCGCTGCGGCAGGGGCAGGGGCTGGCATTGGCCCGAGATCCGAGATGGTCTTGCGCCAGGCATCGGCATCGAGTTCATCCAGGTCGACCGCTGCTGTCACGCCTTCGGCCGGAAGATCCGCCGGCTTGTTCACGCCGATGGCACCGCGCTCCACAACGGGCGCCGCCTTGCCTTCGCGCTTGAGCAGGTAGTGCGCATTGACGGGCCCGAGCGTGAGCTTTGCATCGTGTTCCACCTGCGATCCGGCGACGGGCGCGAAGGTGAACGTGAACGGCATCGGCGCGCCCTGGGCCTTGTTGAACGGCGCAGGGAAATCGAGGCCGAGGCCTGTCAGATCGGAGTTCGCTTCAACGCGCGGCAACGCGTTTTTTACGCCGCGCACCCGCAGGTCGTAAGGCGCTGTGCCGCTGAGGTGTTTGAGCAGCGCCACCGTCTGCGCCTGATTGCGCAGGTTCAGGCTTTGGGCCGCGTCCGCACCGATACGGCCAGTGACATCGAATGCATAACTGCCGTCGGGTTTCACGCCGCCCGTGCCGCGCACGTCGCCGCCGAGGAACTTGCCGGTGATGCCATCGAGCGATGCGGTTTTTTCTCCGAAGCTCGCGCGGCCTCTCAGATTCGACAGGGGCGGAAACGCCTCGTATTCGAGATCGTTGCCGGCGAACGTGAGCGAGCCCTTGTAACCCACGCGTTGCCGCTGACCGGGCGGCGGCGCGACGCGCGGAATCTGCAATTGCAGCGCGAGCGCGGCATTGCCGGTCGCGTGGATCTTGGTCGCGACATGTTGCGAGAGCGAGCCGAGCGAACTGTCTTCTACGTAGCGCAGCATGTCGGTGATCGGACCGTGCGCGTCGGCATCGATGATCAGTTTCGATTCACGATTTCCCAGGTCTTCAATGCGCCCCGTGGTCTTGCGCACGCCTATGCCCAGGTAATGACCGCGCGTGATATCGAAGCCGAGTTTGTTTTCGGCCAGATGAAACGTCCCGTCGATACCATCAAAGGCCGGCCATTGATTCGGCGTGCCGTTTGCCATGGTCTTGGGCGGGTAGGGCGTGGGCTCGAACTTGCCGCCGGTGAACGGCGCGACGATGCGGAACTTGCCGGCATCGGGGAAACGGGAATAGGGAAATTTCGTCAGGTCGCCATGAATCTCGATGGTGCCATTACGCGAGACGCCCGCCTGCAACGCGTGTCCGAGATACATGCGCAGCTTCTCGCTGATGCTCGTCGGCAAGAAGTGGGTGAGGCTCGTCACCTTCAGATACTCGGCCGTCGCCTTCAGGTCGAGCGAACCGCGCCCTTCGCCTTCGTTCTTGTAATCGGCCGTGGCGCGGGCTTCGGCGTCGGCGTTCTTCACGTGCAGATTGTCGATATGCGCCGTGATCGCCTTGTGCGGCTTGCCGGGGGCGTTGGCGACGGTCCAGGTCACGCGGCCATCGATCTGATCCATGACGAGGCGCGGGTTGTCGAAGACGCCGGGAAGCGTGATCGCGGTATTTTTTGTATCGATGACCGCGCTGCCGTGGTCCTGGTCTGCGTCGATCCTGCCCCACAGGTTTTCCACGCCTGGAATCCCGGCGCGCGGATGGTTGTTCACCGTCAGGCCCGGCGGCGGTTCCTGCGCCAGCACGCTCACGCCGCGAAGGTCCCCCTTGACGGTGTAACGCGTAGGCGGCTCTGTGCCTTTTTCGCGTTGCGCCTGCGCCTGAGCAGGTGTGGTCGGCGCGGGACGTTCGGTTTCCAGCGTGTAGTTGGCAATCTGTCCGCGCGGATCGAAGCGGATCAGGTCGTTCTGCACCTTCGACGGCAACGGCAGCGCGCGCATGAATTCGCCAAGAATGCCGAGATCCACGAAATCGCCCGACACGCCGAACTTCTGCCCGAGATTCACGGACGCCGCGCGGTATCTGCCGGTAAGCGTGTGCATGGCAAGCAACCGGGACACGGGCGTGCCGTCGGACATCGGTTTCTGGCCGAGCTCGGCTTGCAGATTGGCGAGATGCAGCGTGTATTCGTTGTCCTGGAAGCCGAGATCCCAATTGAATTTCGCGATGGGCATGTCGAGGCGCGGCTGCGTCGGGCGCACGCGCAGCGCGATGTCCGAACCCGTCAGGTCGCCGCCCGCCGTCTTCAGTTTGCCGTCTGCAAAGTCGAGCCAGATGCGGTTATCGAAGCGGCCGCTGTAGGTCGCGAACGGCATCTTCACGTAGTGCGCGAGCGTGGGTAGATCGACCGGTCCCGTCGATAAATACGCGTCTCCCGTCCAGTTCTCCGGACGGCCCGCCGTGCTGAACCGCGTATGGGTGAAATCCGCGCGGAAATCGAGCGGACCATGCAGCACGTCGCCATCCGGCGGCGCCTGAAGCGCGAGGCGGTGGCGGTTGCCATCGGTGAGTATCGCGAGCTTGATGCGCTTGAGCGCAAGTTCCGGCGCGCCGCGCTGCGCGTCATGCCAGCGCAGCGTGCCGTCGCGCAGCACGATGGCTTGCTGGCTCAACAGCCAGGTCATGAACGTATTGTTGCCGGTGCGTTTGGCCGGGATCGGCACGCCGGCCACGCTGAACGTGCCGTCCTTGTTACGCGCAATGATGACGTCGGGTCCATCGACGGTCAGGTTCGAGAGCACCGGGATGGGCCCGAGCAGCGAACGCCACGCGACCGTCGCGCTCGCGTGCGGGACAGCGACGCCGGGTGAACCGTCGGCGGCGTCGATGCGCAGGTTGTCTATATCGAAGGAAGGCTGCAGGCCGGACCATTTCGCGGTGATCCGTCCAAGGCGCAATTGCGCATGAATTTTCGCCGATACCATCTGCTCGATGCGCGGCCTGAACGCATCGATCTGAGGCAGCACGGCGTAACGCAAGACCAGATAGATACCGGCGACCGCGAAATACACCACGGCGACCAGCACCAGAAGGACTTTGAGCGCCCGCGTCAAAACGCGCTCGACTCGACCGCCAAGCTTCATTGGTACAGCTTCTGGCAGGTCGGCAAATTCCTTTTGGTTGGACATGCGGCGGCGGATCGGCGATATGGTAGGTTTTCGAGATTTGACGTTGAAATGTAACACAGCGCGCAGTTCAAAAAACTGCGGGGAGACGCTACGATGCGCCCGCTGAGCCGCGCCGGATGGACCTTTCCCGTCTTCTGCGCACTTTGTTACAAAAGCCCCGGCAACGAGCCGGACATGTTTGCAGAGCAATGACCGAGCCCGACTTTCCATGACCGAAGCATCCTTGCTGAGTTCCAGCGCCTCCAACTACGCGGCGCGCCTCTACGCCGCGCGTCCCGAACTGCCGGCGCACATCGCGCAATGGTCGAAGGCGCCGGTCCGGCGCGCGTGGATCGAGGAGCGTCTGGACGCGTTGTGCGACGTGTGTGCAGGCGGTGCCCGGTTCGATGAAGCCCGGCTCAAGACCGCGTTGCGCAGGCTTCGTGGAGAGGTTTTCTGCACGGTGATGGAACGCGATCTTGCCGGTCTCGCCGACGTCGCGGAAGTCACCGGCGCCATGACCGACCTCGCGGAGCTGACCATTCGGCGGGCGTTGGCGGTTTTGTCGAAGGATCTGGAGACCACCTTCGGCGAGCCGCGCGGACAGGACGGACAGCGCCTGACGTTGGGCGTTGTCGGCATGGGAAAACTGGGCGGACGCGAGTTGAACGTGTCATCGGATATCGACCTGATCTTCGTTTATGAGGACGATGGCGAGACGACGGGCGGGGAACGCGCGGCTTTATCGACGCAAGAATATTTCACGCGGCTTGGGCGCAAGCTGATCGGCGCGCTGGCTGAAGTAACGGAAGATGGCTATGTGTTTCGTGTCGATATGCGCCTGCGTCCGAACGGCGATGCCGGTCCGCTGGCCTGCGGACTCGGCATGCTCGAAGAGTATTTTTACGTGCAGGGCCGCGAATGGGAGCGCTATGCATGGATCAAGGGGCGGCTGGTTTCCGAGGGCGAAAGCGAAGCGGCGCAACGGCTCGCCAGGCAACTCGAGGCGCTTTCCACGCCATTCATATACAGGCGGTATCTGGACTACGGCGTGATTAGCGCGATCCGGTCGCTGCATGTCCAGATTCGCCAGGAAGCGCAGCGCCGTGCGTCCATGCGCCCCGATAAGGCCGACGACATCAAGCTCGGCCGCGGCGGAATCCGGGAGATCGAATTCAGCGCGCAAGTTTTCCAGTTGATCCGGGGCGGCCAGCTTGCCGATCTGCGGATTCGTCCGACTTTGTCCGTGCTGGAGAAAGCCGTGGCGTACGGACTGATCGCGCCCGCCGTCTGCGCCGAGCTCACCGAGGCATACCTCTTCCTGCGTAAGCTCGAACACCGCTTGCAATATAGAAACGATGCACAGACGCACGCCATGCCGGTCTCGCCGGAGGACCGCGCGGTGCTTGCCGAAACAATGGGCTTCGCCAGTTACGAAGCGCTCAAGGACGCGCTGGAAGCGCATCGGGCGCGCGTCGAATATCAATTCGACCAGACTTTCGCCGACAAGGTGAACGGCGACGGCGGTTGCGGCGTGGCGTGCGTCTGTGCATCGTTTCTATATTGCAAGCGGTGTTCGAGCA
>NZ_JBSIPA010000355.1:0-6934 GCF_053574605.1 Caballeronia sp. M23-90
TCGATGCAAACCCGCCCAGCGCGCGCGGCAACCGCAGGCTGCGCACGATTTCATCGAGCACGTCATTCGATGACGATAAAAGTGCATGCACGACACGCACAGGCGCCACCGGCACGCTTCCGATGGCCAGCGACGCGACGAATACAGCCAGCGTCACAAGGGCGAGCGCGATCCAGATAGCGAAAGCGCGCGGGGCGTCCATACGCCGGGCGTCGATACGCCGGGCGTCGATACGCTTAGCGTTCACCGCTGCTGCCAGCCAAGCGTGATGTAGGCACCGCGCCGCGGCGTGTTGTATGAATACGCAAGCTGATAGTCCTTGTTGAACACATTGTCGATCCGCGCGCCGACGTACCACGACTTCGTGATGTCGTAGCGCGCCGACAGATTCACCAAACCATAACCGCCGAGCGTCGAGTCGAAGTCTTCGCGCGCCCCGCTCGTGATCCATTCGCCGCCGACGCGCCAGCCGCCGATCGACCGGTTCACGGCAAGCGTCGCAAAGCGCCGGGCGCGGCGCGTCAGGTCCTGCTGATCGGTTTCATCGACGGGATTTTGCAGCGTGAACGACGCCCGGACATCCGTGCGCCCGACGTGCCCCTGCCACGATCCCTCGAGCCCCTGCACCTTCGCGCGCCCGACGTTCTGCGCGATGAAAAAACCGCCGCCGTCCGATACGTAGTTGATCAGGTTCGTGTATCGCGTCTGGAACGCGGTCAGCCGCAAGATCCCCACCGCGTTCGATGCATATTGCAGCGCGGCCTCGACCGAATGGCTGCGCTCGGGTTGTATCGATGGATTGCCGCTGAACGGATAGTACAGATCGTCGAAGGTCGGCGCGCGGAATGCATCGGAATAGCTGAGCGTGGCTTTCCAGTGCGCATCAAAATGGTAGCCATAGCCGAGGTAATAACTGTTGGCGCCGCCGAAATCCGAATACTGGTCGCGACGAACATTCGCCTGGAACTGGTTTGCCCCGACGTTGCCGACATAACCCGCGAATCCCGAATTCACATGACGATCGGGAGCTGCGACCTGATCCGAATCAAGCGTCTGGTCGAGATGTTCATAGCCGAATACGAACTTGTGATCCGGCGTCAGCGCGATATCGTTCTGCCACGTGTACTGGCGGTTCTCCGAATTGAACTTGCTGTTGTAGACGCCGTTCAACTGCGTGTCCGCGCGATCCTGACCCTGCGCCACGGTGAAGTGCGTGGTCCAGTTGTCGGTGATCTTGCCGTTTGCAAAGACCGAAGTGGAACGCACGCGGTTGTGCGATTCGTTGTCGTCGGTGGGCAGGCCGTAGGCGCTGTCGAAACTGTTGATACCGTTCGACTGCAAAAAGCGCACGCCCGCGTCCCATTTGTCGCTGAACTGATGACGCAACGTCGCCGACACGCTCTCGTTCAAATACCCGTTCGCGTTCGGATTCACATTCGGCGAGGTCGAAGGATCGATCGATGAAAACCCGTCGGTCTTCTCGCGCGAGAGCGTCACGTTGAACGTGGTGCGGCCGTCTTTATCGAGCGCGCCGTTCGCACCGACCTGCTGGCGCTGCGTGTGATAACTGCCCACCTCGGTCTCGAAGTTGAAGCGCGGCGGATGATTGCCACCATCCTTCGTGAAGATCTGCACGACGCCGCCCACCGCGTTCGATCCATAGAGCGCCGACACATTGCCGTTGACCACTTCCACGTGGTCGATCTGATCGAGCATGAGTTGCGACAGTTGGGCCGCGCCTAGTCCGGCCGACTCGACACGCACGCCGTCGATCAACACGAGCGATTGCGCCGACGACGCGCCGCGCAGGAACAATCCCGCGCTTGAACCCGGACCGCCGTTGCGCGTGATCTGCACGCCGGGCGCGAGTGCGAGGAGACCGGCGACATCGGTAGCATTGGAATCGGCGATATCCTGCTGGTCGAAGAGCGTCGTCTGCGCGATGGAATCCGCGAGCTTTTGCGGCGCGCGGGTGGTGGTCACCACGACAGGCGCGAGCGTGACGGGCTCGCTGGGAGATCCTGAGGAACTGGTCGAGGACTGAGCGTTCGCAACAACGGGTAAACTGCCGAAAACCAGCAGGACGGCGCGGGCAATAGGTGAAGCCATGATTGCAGGAAGATCCGGTAAAGGCATGCGCGACCCGCTCCCCGCAGGTCCATGCGTGACGAGCGCAGCCGCGAGGCCGCGCTCTCCCCGAGGCCGGTATCCGGGCTGGCGACATATCGGCCCGCCTTCCCGCGCGAAAGGCGCAGTGGCATGAGCGTGCTGTCCGGGCCATTCGAGCGGTATCGAGTCGTAGAATGGGCGGACGTCACGCGTGGAACCGGCTTGCAACTTGCGTTGCGGTCGCTTACCGTTGCGGGGGCAGCGCAGGTTGGCGCAGTCCGGGCGGACGTTGCTTCCTGCTTCCCGTTTAACTGCGCACGCCGGATCGGGCATGCGCGAGCACCAAGGTGCCGCGAGTTTAAGAGCGGCACCGGGACCCGTCAAGAAAGCAGGATCATGCAGTCGCGCGAGCATTCGATTCACCTGCATTCTGGTCGTACCGGTAACGTTCAAACGGAATTGAAGGGGTACTTTCAGAGACGTTCAAAAGTCGTTCCGCGAGCCGATAAGCGAGCCATCGAGCCAGCGTTAAAAACTGTCGATAAACAACTCGATAAATCATTTCCCCTTACGAATAAAGGCTCGCGCCGATGCATTGACTTCAAACTGCTGTTACGTCTGGAAACGAACCAAATTTCTGAAGCGCCAGCGAAGCGCGCTAAAATGCGAGGTCTTAAGAGGACGCAGCACATGCTCAACGAACTCGAATCACTGTCACAAAATATTGGCCGGCTGATCAAAATCAGCGAACGGCATCATCAAGCGCATGACGCTCTCTCCCAGCAACTCGACCAGTTGCGCTCGGAGTTTGCGCTCGCGCAGCAGGAACTTGCCAACGTGCGTGAAGAGCGCGACGCCCTGGTGGCGGAGCGCGATTCGTTATCGGCGAAAATCGACGATGCACAGGTTCGCCTCAACGCAATCCTCGAAAAATTGCCGCGTGCGAAAAACGCGCCCGAGCCGGATAACCAGCTTGCCCTTTTGCCTCCCGATGCCAGCAGCGAACCGGACACCGCCGAAGCGGCGAACGGCGCGTTGCATGAGGAATCACACCATCACGGAGAAAAGGCATGACGACCAAGCAGATCGAGGTATCCATTCTCGGCGCGCCGTACCGGCTCGCCTGCTCACCGGAAACCGAAGCTGCGCTGCGTGAAGCGGTCGCGCGAGTGGATGCGGAAATGTCGAAGGTGCGCAATGCAAGCAGCGTGCGCGGCACGGACCGGATTGCGGTGATGGCGGCGTTGTCGCTTGCTTCGGAATTGCTCAAGCTGCAAAGCAGCGTGCGTCACGGCGAAGCGTTCCCCGCCGAAGAGATCCGCCGCACGATGCATCAAATGAACGAACAACTCGGCGTCGTGATTTCACAATACGAAGCGCAGTAATTCGCAATGGCCATGCTTGCGTATAGGTTTGCTAACGCTGCGCGCGCCGTGTCACGAACGTTATTGTGTTGCGACTGACATAAAGTTTTCCCGTATCAGTGCTGCATCGTCGGGGCGATTGGTGTACAGTGATTGTTCCCTGCCTGGTTTGCCAAGGTCATATATTCCTTGAACCAATGCCATTGTGCACGGTTGTGGGATCTTGTAGCACTGGCGAGCGCGTCACTCTGTCTGATGAGCCCAAGGTGCTGCTTACTGCGACCAATCTTGAACCCAGGTTCAGGATGCCGGCCTAGCGGCTTGGGCGGGGACCTCATTCTGCAGCATGCGTTTTTTAGACGTGAAGCTGCAAGCAACAGGTTGATCAAGCTAACGGCGTCGGATTTTTTCCGATGCCGTTTTCTTTTGTATCGTGTGCGCTGCGAACATTGACGCGGCGCACACATTTTGCGGGCGACGTTCATGCGCTACTGGCTGATGAAGTCGGAACCGGACGAAGCGAGCATCGACCATCTCGCTCACGCTCCGAAAAAAACCTTGCCCTGGACCGGCGTGCGCAATTATCAGGCGCGCAACTTCATGCGTGACGGCATGGAGCTCGGCGACGGCGTGCTGTTCTATCACTCGAGTTACCCGCAACCCGGTATCGCGGGGATTGCGAAGGTATCGTCGGCGGCTTATCCCGATCCCACGCAATTCGATTCGTCGAGTCCTTACTTCGATCCGAAGTCATCGCAGGACAAGCCGCGCTGGCTTCTCGTCGATGTCCACTTCGTCAGGAAAACACCGCTTAT
This sequence comes from Caballeronia sp. M23-90, assembly GCF_053574605.1. Taxonomy (NCBI): domain Bacteria; kingdom Pseudomonadati; phylum Pseudomonadota; class Betaproteobacteria; order Burkholderiales; family Burkholderiaceae; genus Caballeronia; species Caballeronia sp. M23-90. Next base: position 4,289 of record NZ_JBSIPA010000355.1, read on the forward strand.
TCCCCTCTCGACGCTGCGCGAACACGCGGAGCTTGCGGATATGCAGGTGCTTGCGCGCGGCAATCGGTTATCGATCACGCCTGTCACCGAAGCGCAATGGCGCTTTATAACCGAACATCTTTTGTAACTCGATTGAAGGGAACTTCGCGAGCGCCATCGTCGCCTAAGCAACGGTCACATTGACGTGCACTCATGCTTACGGAGTTAAACGATGACAAAGAAAAATACCACTTCGGCACTTGCCGCCATCGCGCTTATTGCAGGCGCTGCCATGGCGCAGAACGCGTTCGCGCAAAGCTCCGTCACCCAGGCACAACCGTCCGGCGTGTTGTCGCTGGCGGCGCAGGCGAGCGAGGACGTGCCTCAGGATGTCGTCGATATCACGCTCTTCTATGAGCAGGAAGCGAAGGACGCGGGGTCGCTGACAAGCGTGCTGAATCAGCGCGCCGATGCCGCGTTGCGCATGGCGAAGGGTGTCGATAACGTGACGGCTCATAGCGGCGCGTTCACGGTCTATCCATCGACCGATCGCGATGGCCGCATCTCCGCATGGCGCGGCCGCACGGAAGTCGTGCTGGAATCGAAGGACTTCACGGCAGCAACCAAGCTCGCCGGCAAGATGAGCGACGCCATGCAGGTGGGCAGCGTCACGTTCTCGTTGTCGCCCGAGGCGCAGCGCGAGGCGGAGCAGAAGCTTTCCACGCGCGCGATCGCTTCGTTCAAGCAACAGGCGCAGGCTTCATCGCAGGCGTTCGGGTACAGCGGTTATGCGATTCGTGAAGTGAATATCGGGCATAACGGGTCATCGCCGAGACCGGTCATGATGATGGCCGCCCGAAGCATGAACGCGGACGCGAAGCTGGCCGCGCCAATGGCGCTGGAAGCGGGTACGTCGACCGTGACGGTGAATGTGTCGGGCTCGGTGCAGATGAATCGTTAAGCACTTTTGCCGCCTCGGCATGAAAAGCCTCGCTTTTACGCGAGGCTTTTCATTTTCCACGAATCGATTTGCTGCTCAGGAAACTTTCGCCGGGTCAGAGGGCACCATACGTCCCCGCTTGTAAGACCAGACCAGCATTCCAATTCCCACGATGATCATCGGCAATGAAAGCCACTGCCCCATCGAGAGGTTCGCGGCCAGCAACCCCAGGTAGTCATCCGGCTCGCGAGCGAACTCCACCGTAAATCGCGCGATACCGTAACCAATCAGAAACACCGCCGAAATCGCACCAACTGGCCGCTGCTTTCTCGACATCAGCCACATCACGATAAACAACGCAAAACCCTCCAGCGCAATCTCATACAACTGCGACGGATGGCGCGGCAGCATCTGGTATCGATCGAAAATTTCCCGCAGATGCCATTGCGCGTCGAGGTCGGGATGCTTTTGCAGCCAGATGGCGTCATCAGGGGACGCGTTCTGGAAGAGCATCGCCCACGGCGCATTCGGGTTCGTCACACGCCCCCACAACTCACCGTTGATGAAATTGCCGAAACGTCCCGCGGCAAGGCCGAGCGGCACCATGGGCGCGACGAAGTCGGTGACCTGCAGCCACGTCCGCTTGCGTTGCCACGCGAACAGGATCATGGCGGTGATCACGCCGAGCATGCCGCCGTGAAAGGACATGCCGCCTTCCCATACCTTGAAGATATCGAGCGGATGCGCGAGATAGAAACTCGATTTGTAGAACACCACGTACCCCAGCCGGCCGCCGAGAATGGTGCCGAGCACGCCGTAGAACAGGATGTCGTCGATGTCTTTCGTGGTCCAGCCCTGCGCCGACACGTAAGGCAACCGCAGCCTGATCCGTCCGATCACAATGCATTGAACGAACGCCAGCAAATACATGAGGCCATACCAGCGCACGGCGAGCGGGCCGAGATGAATGGCAATCGGATCGAAGTTCGGGTGAATGAGCATGTTTCTATGTACGTGTAGGAGTCACGGCAGCGCGGGCACGGTGGCCGCATGAGCGCGCACTATATCGATAAAACCGGCGAGCACCGGGCTGACCTCCGCCGCGCGCCACATCAGACCCGTCTCGACGACCGGCCCGGATTCGAGCAACGGACGATACACCACTCCGGTCCTTCGCAGATGACGCAGCGATTGCGGCACGAGCGCGACGCCCATTCCAGCGGACACCAAACTGACGATGGTCTGCATCTGGATGGCCTCCTGCCCAATGCGCGGCATCAGGCCGGCGGCGCCGTAGCAGCCCATGATCAAGTCATAGAAATCCGGCGCGAGACGCCGCGGAAAGACGACGAGCGGGGCGTCGGCGAGCTGGTGGAGGCTTACGGGCGTATCCGACCATTCATCGGCGCCCAGGTCCAGTTCGGCCGCGGCATCGCTCGACATCGCAATAACGAGCGGTTCCCGCGCGATCGGCAAGTACGACAACGCCACCGCGTGACGCGGCGGCAGCGGCGGAATGACCAGACCGGCATCTATGCGCCCCGCCACCAGCTCTTCCACCTGCACATCGCTGGTCGCTTCCACGAGTTGCAGCCGCACGCCAGGGTATCGCGCGCCGAAATCGCGCAGCAGCAAAGGCAAGAGGCCGTAATCGGCGGTGGAAACGAACGCCAGCGATAAAACCCCCGCCTCGCCCCGCGCAAGCGACTGCGCGAGCGGCCGCAGCA
>NZ_JBSIPA010000356.1:0-6931 GCF_053574605.1 Caballeronia sp. M23-90
GGCGGCCCAACCCGCGTTCATCTGGCCGGCGCGCGGACCGATTCTCGGCACGTTCGACGACGCCAAGAACAAAGGCGTCAATATTGGCGGCGCGCCGGGCGATCCGGTCAATGCCGCGGCGGATGGACGGGTTGTTTATTCCGGCAATGGTCTGCGCGGATACGGTAATCTCATCATCATCAAGCACGACGCAACTTTTCTGACCGCATACGCACATAACCGCGCTTTGATGGTAAAAGAAGGTGACGCGGTGACAAAAGGGCAGAAGATCGCCGAGATGGGCAGCAGCGATTCGGACCGTGTGATGTTGCATTTCGAAGTTCGCCGGCAGGGCAAACCTGTCGACCCTCTGACGTATTTGCCGCCGCAATAAGCGAAATCATCATGCCTAAATCGAAGCGCCATCCGCCGCAAGCCGAGACTGATTTAATCAGACCCACGCAGACAACGGTGGAAGACGGCGCTTCGAACCACGCTGACGAGTCGGAATCCGAAGCGGCTGAAGCCGAGCTGGATAGCGACGAAGACAGCGGATCAAACCGCAAGGAAGCAGCGGAGGGCGCAAACGATACCGTGCCCGACGTTGACGACTTCAAATCGATCCTGCAGGCGGAACTCACTGCCGACACCATCCAGCATTACCTGAATCGCATCAGCGTCAAGCCGCTCTTGACGGTCGAAGAAGAGCAGCGTTATTCGCGGCTTGCGAAAGCCGGCGAATTCGAGGCGCGGCAGGTGATGATCGAACGCAATTTGCGGCTGGTGGTCAGCATCGCGAAGGGTTATCTGAATCGGGGCGTCCCGTTGCTCGACCTGATCGAGGAAGGTAATCTCGGCCTGATGCACGCCATCGAAAAATTCGATCCCACGCGCGGCTTCCGGTTTTCTACGTATGCGACGTGGTGGATTCGCCAGAGCATCGAGCGCGCGATCATGAATCAGGCGCGTACGGTGCGTTTGCCGGTGCATGTGATTCGCGAGCTCAATCAGGTGCTGCGCGCGAAACGTCATCTCGAGAAAAGCTCGGCGAATTCCACTGCGGCAATCGCGCCGGACAGGCGCGACGCAAGCATTGACGACATCGCGCATCTCACCGGGAAGACGCCTGAAGAAGTTACCGACATCCTCGCGCTGAACGAACACACAGCGTCGCTGGACGCGCCGCTCGATCTGGACCCGGCAAGCAGTTTGCTGGACCTTCTTTCCGACGACGCCAGCCAGTCGCCCGATTCCGAAGTTCAGCATCGTGAACTGGAAACGCTGACCAAGCTCTGGCTTTCGCGTCTCTCCGACAAACACCGGCACGTCATCGAGCGACGTTTTGGCCTGAACCACATCGAGCCGGCCACGCTCGAAGAACTCGCCGACGAAATGGGCCTGACGCGCGAACGCGTACGCCAGATCCAGCAAGAAGCGCTAGTGCGGCTAAAGCGATTTTTTGCATCGAACGGTGTGCGCAAAGACGCTGTTCTCTAGCCTTTCGCAATCCGGGCGGCGGCCCGGTCAGCGCTTTCCTTAAAAACGCAGCATCCAATAAAGCAATGACACCCATTCTCGTTTTCGATATCGAGACGATTCCCGATGTCGACGGCATTCGCCGTCTCGAAGATCTCTCCGCCACGCTCACCGACGCCGAAGTCGCCGAGCACGCATTCGCCGCGCGCCGGGAGCGTGTGGGCAACGACTTCCTGCCGCACCATCTGCAGCGCATCGCCGCCATTTCGTGCGTGTTTCGTGATAACACGGGATTTCGCGTGCGCTCGCTCGGCACTACGACGGACACCGAAGCCACGCTGATCCAGTCGTTCTTTCGCGTGATCGAGAAGTACACGCCACAACTGGTTTCGTGGAACGGCGGCGGTTTCGATCTGCCGGTATTGCACTATCGCGCGATGATCCACGGCGTAGCGGCTTCGCGGTACTGGGACCTCGGAAACGATGACCGCGAATTCCGCTACAACAACTACATCAGCCGCTACCACGCGCGTCACACCGACCTCATGGACGTGCTCGCGATGTACCAGGCCCGCGCGAATGCACCACTCGATGCGTTGGCGAAGCTCTGCGGCTTCCCGGGAAAACTCGGCATGGACGGTGGCAGGGTCTGGCAAGCGTTCTCGGAGGGACGACTCGAAGAAATCCGCAATTACTGCGAGACCGACGTGGTCAATACGTACCTGATGTATTGCCGGTTCCAGTTGATGCGCGGCGGTTTTTCGCAGGAAGAATATGCGGATGAAATCAACGTCGTGAAGAACGCCCTTGCGCTCGAGCAGGCGCCGCACTGGGCGGAATATCTCGCGGCGTTCGGTCAATAAACCTCCCGCAGCATCAGGCGAGTGCCGCACCCGCATCGTTTACAATCCTGCCCTTCGACGTCAGTCCCCATCGCAGTTCAAATCTCAGTCAGGAAGTCCGCAGGTGCCTCGCGCTCGTAAAAAATCCAACCGCCGCTGGAGCATGCCGGCCCGAATCGTTCCGCTGGACCCGACGGCCGCACCGGTCGAGATCGAAATCGATTCACTCGATATGGAGGCGCAGGGAGTCGGCCGCGCGGCCACCGAGGACGGCTCGCCGGGCAAGGTTATCTTTGTGGACGGCGCGCTGCCGGGTGAACGTGTCTCGTATGTGACCTTTCGCCGGAAAGCGGCATTCGAGAACGGGTTGCTCGTCAAGGTGCTGCGCGAAAGCGTGATGCGCACGCGTCCAAAATGTCCCTATTTCAGCAAATGTGGCGGCTGCTCCATGCAGCATCTCGATGTTCGCGCACAGATCGCGGTCAAGCAACGCGTGCTCGAGGACAACCTCGAGCGGATCGGCAAGCTGAGCGCCGAGACCATCTATCGGCCGATTCACGGGCCTTCGTGGGGGTATCGTTACCGGGCGCGCTTGTCTGTGCGGCTGATCGCGGGCAAGGGCGGGGCGCTGGTCGGGTTTCATGAGAAAAAAAGCGACTTCGTTGCCGACATGCAGACTTGCGATGTTCTAACGCCGCAAGTGTCGGCGTTGCTCATGCCGCTTCGCAAGCTGGTTCAGGATCTCTCCGTTCGCGATCGCCTGCCGCAGATTGAAGTCGCCGTTGGCGCCGAGGTTACGGCGCTGGTGTTGCGGATTCTTGAATCATTGACCGAAGCCGACGAATCGCTGGTACGTGCATTCGCCGAAGAGCACGGCGTGCAGATGTGGCTGCAGCCCAAAGGGCCGGAGACGGCTTATCCGTTCCATCCGGTCGAACGCGAGCTGGCGTACACCTTGCCGGAATTCAACATCCGGATGCCGTTCAAGCCGACTGATTTCACGCAGGTCAACCATCAGATCAACCGCGTGCTGGTCAGCCGCGCGCTGCGGCTGCTGGCTGCTGCACGCACGGACCGCGTGCTGGATCTGTTTTGCGGTATCGGCAATTTCACGCTGCCGCTTGCGCGGGTTGCGCGCGAGGTGGTGGGCATTGAAGGTAGCGAGGGCCTTACTCAACGCGCGCTTGAAAATGCGAGGGCAAACGGTGTGGACGGGCACACATCGTTCGCATGCCGAAACCTGTTCGAGATTACGGCAGACAATCTGCGTGCGCTTGGCCGCTTCGATAAATATCTCATCGATCCACCACGCGACGGCGCGCTTGCGGTGTCGAAGGCGCTCGCGGAACTGGCGCAGAACGGCGATCATGATCTGATGCCTGAGCGCATCGTATATGTGTCGTGCAATCCGGCAACGCTCGCTCGCGACGCCGCCGTGCTCGTGACCGAGGCGGGCTATAGGCTGAAGGGCGCTGGCGTGATGAACATGTTTCCCCATACGTCGCACGTCGAATCGATCGCGCTGTTCGAGCGCGACTAACCCGCAACTAGCCCCGTGGCGGGCATGGAAAAGCCGGCCCCAAATGGGGCCGGCTTTTTTTATCGATAAAACTTTTTCGATGTCCGGATCAGTTCCGCCGCTTCAGTTCCGGTTCCCGCCGAAAATACCAAGCAGCGCGAGCAGGTTCGTGAACACGTTGTACAGGTCGAGGTAGATTGCGAGTGCGGCGCTGATGTAGTTCGTCTCGCCACCGTTCACGACGCGCTGGACGTCGAACAGCATGTAGGCCGAGAAAATCACGATCGCGAGGACCGACACGGTCAGCATCAATGCCGGCAGATGCAGGAACACGTTTGCAAACGCGGCCAGCAGCAACACGAGCACGCCCATGAACAGCCACTTGCCAAGACCGGAGAAGTCTCGCTTGCTCACGGTTGCGATGGTCGCCATGGCCGCGAAGATTACGCCCGTGCCACCAAACGCCATCATGATGAGCTGCGGTCCGTTCGAGAAACCGAGAATGAAGCTCAGGAGACGCGACAGCATCAGGCCCATGAAGAACGTGAAGCCGAGCAAAACGAGCACGCCCAGGCTGCTGTTCTTGGTGCGCTCGATAGCGAACATGAAGCCGAAAGCGATCGCCATGAAGGCGATGAAACTCATGGCCGGGCTGGTTGCCGCGAACAGCGAGAAGCCGGTCGCGACGCCTACCCACGCGCCGAGTACGGTCGGCACCATGGAGAGCGCCAACAGCCAGTACGTGTTCCGTAAAACGCGATTGCGGGTTTCGGACGACGTGACACTGCCTGTGCGACCAAAACCGTAAGGGGATTCGTTCATGGTTTCTCCTTGCCTAAACTTGTGTAAAGCCAACTGGTTCAAAAATTCCGGCTCGACTTATTTGCTTTGCGACGCGGCGAGCCTTACAGACGCGATATGCGCCTATGTTGCACCGAAATCAACAGTGCTGCACTGCAATGGCTCAACCAGTAAAATTACCGCGCATTTCGTCACGAGACTTGAGCTTTGATGCTTACGATGTCGTAAGGTTTCCATCGCAATCATACAATGCTTCGTGCTACAATTGTCGATTCTTTATATTCGTAACCCGTTAATTTTTTGGAGTTTTTCATGGCGATCGAGCGCACCCTGTCGATTATCAAACCGGATGCAGTGGCAAAGAATGTGATCGGTCAGATCTACAGCCGTTTTGAACAAGCGGGCCTCAAGATCATCGCGTCGCGCATGGTTCACCTGTCGCGTGCTGATGCAGAAAAGTTCTACGCAGTCCACGCTGCACGTCCGTTCTTCAAGGACCTCGTTGAATTCATGATCTCCGGCCCCGTGATGATCCAGGCGCTGGAAGGCGAAAACGCCATCCTGACAAACCGCGACCTGATGGGCGCGACGGATCCGAAGAAGGCTGACAAGGGCACCATCCGCGCTGACTTCGCAGACAGCATCGACGCCAACGCAGTGCACGGTTCCGACGCAGCAGAAACGGCGCGTCAGGAAATCGCTTTCTTCTTCCCCGAAGTAAACGTTTATTCGCGTTGATTCGGAGTAGATTTATCGCAGGAATTGGCGCGAAATAACCGAAAAGCGAACTGGGGTGCGGCTTTAAACGGCTTCCCGGCTTCGCTCATCAGGGAAATGGCAGAAAATCGAATGACAGCTTCCACCGTCAACCTTCTGGATCTCGATGCCGCCGGGCTTGTCGCTTATTGTGACAGCCTGGGGGAGAAACCGTTTCGCGCCAAGCAACTGCAGCGCTGGATTCACCAGTTCGGCGTCGACGATTTCGACGGCATGACCGATCTGGCGAAGTCACTGCGCGAAAAATTGAAAGGGCGGGCGAGTCTGGATATGCCCGCCATCGTCAGCGACCATGTTTCCACCGACGGCACGCGCAAGTGGCTGATCGACGTGGGCGGTAGCAACGCGGTCGAGACCGTCTATATTCCGGAAGAAAATCGCGGCACGCTGTGCGTTTCATCGCAAGCGGGCTGCGCAGTCAATTGCCGGTTCTGCTCGACCGGCAAACAGGGTTTCTCGCGCAACCTGAGCACAGGCGAAATCATCGGCCAGTTGAGAATGGCGGAATTTGCGCTGCGTGCATCGAAGAGCGGTAATTACGGCGCGCCGAACAATGGCAAGGCCGATCGCGTGGTGACCAACGTCGTGATGATGGGCATGGGCGAACCGCTGCTCAATTACGACGCCGTGGTGCCCGCCATGCGGTTGATGCTGGACGACAACGCGTACGGGTTGTCGCGTCGCCGCGTGACCTTGTCGACCTCGGGTGTCGTGCCCATGATGGACCGGCTTGGCGCGGATTTGCCGGTTGCGCTCGCGGTATCCTTGCACGCGCCGAACGACCCCTTGCGCGACATGCTGGTGCCGCTGAACAAGAAGTATCCGTTGCGCGAACTGATGGCGGCATGCCAGCGCTATTTGAAAGTGGCGCCGCGCGACTTCATCACGTTCGAGTACTGCATGCTCGACGGCGTGAACGACAGCGAAGCGCATGCACGCGAGCTCGTTGCGCTCACGCGCGACGTGCCTTGCAAATTCAATCTGATCCCGTTCAATCCGTTCCCTGAATCCGGGTTGATGCGCTCGGCGAACGAGCAGATCAAGCGTTTCGCGCAGGTTTTGATGGACGCCGGTGTAGTGACCACGGTGCGCAAGACCCGCGGCGACGACATCGATGCGGCATGCGGACAACTGGCCGGTGCGGTCCAGGACCGTACGCGTCTTGCGCAGCGCATGGGCAAGGCATCGAAGGTAATTGAGGTTCGGGCTGTCTGATTCGTTTCATCAGCCACGCCGGCGCCGCAAGACGAGCGCTTCAGGCTGATACGTGTCATTCGGTTACGGAATCGGAATAATCAGCAATAAACGATCAAAGTCGGCGCACAACACCGCGCATTTTGTTATAAAGCGGTCTGCAACGCCGGCGCGGCAAGTCCGTGCGGTAGCGCCGTGCTTGGCAACGAAGCTGAGCAGCGACAAAAAAGAATCGATGCGAGGAAATTGGGATGAGTGAGCCGCAGCACCCGACGCCGTTTGGCGCTCATAAAGGTGGCCAGTCGGGCGGCCAAGCCGGCGATGTGCCGGGAAGCCAGCCGGA
>NZ_JBSIPA010000357.1:0-6911 GCF_053574605.1 Caballeronia sp. M23-90
CGTTCGACCAGCGCCGCGTCGTGCTCGCGGCCAAGACGAGCGAAGGTACGTTCGATTTTCCTGTGACGGTGGGCAAGGTCGACGACCAGGACATCGATCAGGACTTCATGGACAAGCTCGGCTTCGATCCGTTCATGGTCCGACCTGCGCTGGAAGCTGCTCGATGCATCGTTCGACCAGCGCCGCGTCGTGCTCGCGGCCAAGACGAGCGAAGGTACGTTCGATTTTCCTGTGACGGTGGGCAAGGTCGACGACCAGGACATCGATCAGGACTTCATGGACAAGCTCGGCTTCGAACCGGGCGGCGGCACGTTGTCGGTGGCGGGCGTGGAAGCGGGTAGCGCGGCCGCGAAAGCGGGTCTTCAGGCGGGCGATGTATTGCGCGCAATCGATGGCAAGAAGATCGACAACGCGATGGGCTTCATCGACTATGTCCAGCATCGTCCGGGGACGCCGGTTTCGTTGACGGTCGAGCGCAACGGCGCGCAGCGCGCCGTGCAGATCGTGCCGGAACTCAAGGCCGATGCAAGCACGAACCGCAACGTCGGCCGCATCGGCGCGTCGCTTGCCACGCGCATTCCTTCGGTCGATGTGCGCTACGGTCCCATCGAGAGCCTGCAGCTCGGCGTGAAACGCACCTGGGACATCAGCATCTATTCGCTGCGCATGTTCGGCCGGATGATCACGGGCGAAGCCTCGCTCAAGAATCTTTCGGGTCCCGTGACAATCGCGGACTATGCAGGCAAAAGCGCGCGCCTTGGCTTGTCAGCGTTTCTGTCCTTCCTGGCACTCGTGAGTATTAGCCTCGGAGTGTTGAACTTGTTACCGATTCCGGTTCTTGACGGTGGGCATCTGTTATATTATTTGGTTGAAGCCGCAACTGGCAAAGCCGTGTCTGATCGCTGGCAGATGGTTTTGCAGCGAGCGGGTCTTGTCTGCATCGTTGCCTTGTCGGCGATTGCACTCTTTAACGACCTCGCTCGGTTGATTCGCTTTTGATCCGGTTTCCGATTCACATTGATCCTTTTCATCTTGTCCGGCGGCGCTTGAACGAACGCGGTCCGGCTAGATGCAGCTATACACACTGGGGAAGCACGTTGTTCAAACCTCATCGCTTTGTTCCTAAGTCGGCTGTGGCCGCAGCATTGGCCGCTACCGGCATGGCGGCGCACGCGACAACGCCGTTTGTCGTGCAGGACATCCGGATTGACGGCCTTCAGCGCATCGAACCCGGCTCGGTTTTCGCCTACTTACCCATCAAGCAGGGCGACACGTTCACCGACGACAAAGCCTCCGAAGCGATTCGGGCGCTTTACGCAACGGGCTTCTTCAACGACGTCCAGGTTGCAACACAGGGCAACGTGGTGGTCGTGCAGGTGCAGGAACGTCCGGCTATCTCGCAGATCGATTTCTCCGGCATCCACGAGTTCGAAAAAGACAACCTGATCAAGGCACTGCGCTCGGTCGGCTTGTCGCAAGGCCGCTCGTACGACAAGGCGCTCGTCGACAAAGCTGAACAGGAACTCAAGCGCCAGTATCTGACGCGCGGTTTCTATGCAGCGGAAGTCACGACCACGGTCACGCCGGTCGACCGCAACCGTGTGCAGATCTTGTTTTCGGTGGCTGAAGGTCCGAGCGCGAAGATCCGCCAGATCAACTTCATCGGCAACAAGGCGATCAGCACGAGCACGCTGCGCGACGAGATGCAGCTGTCCACGCCGAACTGGTTCTCGTGGTACACGAAGAACGACTTGTACGCGAAGGAAAAGCTTACGGGCGACCTTGAAAACGTACGTTCGTACTACCTGAATCGCGGTTATCTCGAGTTCAACATCGACTCGACGCAGGTGTCCATCTCGCCGGACAAGAAGGACATGTATCTCACGGTTTCGCTGCACGAAGGCGAGCCGTACAAGATCAGCGCCATCCAGCTTTCGGGCAACCTGCTCGACCGTCAGGCCGAGTTGAACAAGCTCGTCAAGATCAAACCGGGCGATCGTTTCTCGGCTGAGAAGCTGCAGGCGACCACCAAGGCGATCGTCGACAAGCTGGGCGAATACGGTTATGCGTTCGCCCAGGTCAATGCCCAGCCGCAGATCAATCAGGCCAATCACACCGTCGACCTGACGCTCAACGTGGATCCGAGCCGCCGCGTGTATGTGCGCCGCGTGAACATCGTCGGCAATACGCGCACGCGTGACGAAGTCGTGCGCCGCGAAATGCGTCAGCTCGAAAGCTCGTGGTTCGATTCGAGCCGCCTCGCGCTCTCGAAGGACCGCGTGAACCGTCTCGGTTACTTTACCGACGTCGACGTGACGACCACGCCTGTCGAAGGCACGAACGACCAGGTGGACGTGGACGTGAAGGTCGCTGAAAAGCCGACTGGCGCCATTACGCTTGGCGCCGGTTTCTCATCGACGGACAAGGTCGTGCTGTCGGCCGGCGTGTCGCAGGACAACGTGTTCGGTTCGGGTACCAGCCTTTCGGTCAACGTCAATACGGCCAAGACGTATCGAACGCTGACGGTGACGCAGGTCGATCCGTACTTCACCATCGACGGTATCAAGCGTATTACCGACTTGTACTACCGCACGTATCAGCCGCTGTATTACTCGACCGATTCGAGCTTCAAGATCGTGACGATTGGTGGCGACCTGAAGTTCGGCATTCCTTTCTCCGAGCAGGACACGGTCTATTTCGGTGCGGGCCTCGAGCAGAACACGCTGGATGTGGATGCATCGACGCCGCAAAGCTACAAGGACTACGTCAACGAATTCGGCCGCGTCGTGAACAACGTGCCGGTGACGGTGGGCTGGTCGCGCGACAATCGGGACAGCGCGCTTGTCCCGAGCCGCGGGTACTACACGCAGACGAACGCCGAGTACGGCACGCCCGCGGGTAACACCACCTATGTCAAGGTGGACGCGCAGGCGCAGTATTACTATTCGTTCGCTCGCGGCTTCGTGCTGGGCCTGAACCTGCAAGGCGGATACGGTAAGGGCCTGAAGGGCCAGACGTACCCGATTTTCAAGAACTACTATGCAGGTGGTATCGGTTCGGTCCGGGGTTATGAACCAAGCTCGCTCGGTCCGCGCGACACGACCACGGGCGATCCGATCGGCGGTTCACGCATGGCGGTGGGTAACATCGAGTTGACGTTCCCGTTGCCGGGCACGGGTTACGACCGCACGTTGCGCGTGTTCACGTTCCTTGACGGTGGTAACGTCTGGGGCGATCCGGGGCAGGGCGGTACGACCACCGGCGCAAATGGCCTGCGATACGGTTATGGTGTGGGTCTGGCGTGGATCTCGCCAATTGGTCCGCTCAAGCTGAGCCTGGGTTTCCCGCTGCAGAAACATGAAGGCGACCAGTATCAGAAGTTCCAGTTCCAGATTGGTACGGCCTTCTAATACCGTGGGAACAGTTTTCGCGACCCGGGTTGCGCTGCGGCGGAAACCGGGTCGAGACGAAATGGATTTCGCAGCAAACGTAAATCAAGCGACGTAAATAAGTAACGTGAGGAAGACTTTGCGAACCGGTAAGCTTTCGAAACATGTGGCACTGGCACTCCTGATGTCGGTGGCGTTCGGACTGACGGGCGTGGCTACCGCAGACGCGCAAGAGGCCCGGATTGCAGCCGTCAATTCCGATCGCATCCTGCGCGAGTCGGCGGCGGCCAAGGCGGCGCAGTCGAAGCTCGAACAAGAGTTCTCGAAGCGCGACAAGGCGTTGCAGGACATGGCTGCGCGTCTGAAGACCATGTCGGACGCCATGGACAAGAACGGCGCGGCCATGGCCCCGGCGGATCGTGCTGCCAAACAGCGTGACCTGTCGCAACTGGACCAGGATTTCCAGCGCAAGCAGCGCGAGTTTCGGGAAGACCTGAACCAGCGCCGCAACGAGGAACTCGCGGGCGTGCTTGACCGGGCCAACAAGGTCATCAAGCAGATTGCCGAGCAGCAGCATTACGACCTGATCGTGCAGGAAGCGGTGTATGTCAGTCCGCGTATCGATATTACGGATCAAGTGCTGAAGGCGCTGGCGGCGAATCAGTCGAGCCTGTCGACCAACCCGGGCGCCGGCACATCGAACTGACAGTCAAAATAGTCAATTAAGTCACCGAATTTGCACTGATTTGGAGCGGTATAGCGGATGGCATCAAACAGCGCAATCACGTTAAGTGAGTTGACACAGCGCTTCGGCGGAGACATAGCGGGCGATGCCGGGCATCGCGTGAACGGCCTCGCGCCGCTCGATAAAGCAGGGCCCGAGCAACTCGCGTTTCTTGCGAACCAAAAGTATTTGTCGCAGGTTGAGAGTACACGCGCGGGAGCGGTGCTGATCTCGCCGGCCGACCTTGAAAAAGTGGCGTCGCCGGAAGGGCGCAACTTTATCGTCACACCGAATCCCTACGCTTATTTCGCCCGGGTGGCGCAGGTCTTCATCGACCTCGCGACGCCTCCGGTCGAATCGGGCGTGCATTCCACGGCGTTTGTTCATCCAGCGGCGAAAGTCGCGGCGAGTGCTGTGATCGGGCCGCATGTGAGCGTGGAAGCGGGCGCGGTGATTGGCGAGCGCGTGAAGCTGGACGCGGGCGTTTCGATCGGACAGGGCGTCAGGCTCGCGGACGACGTGCATTTGTATCCTCACGTGACCGTCTATCATGGCTGCAAGCTCGGCGCGCGCGTGATCGTGCATGCGGGCGCGGTGATCGGAGCGGACGGCTTCGGTTTTGCGCCTGACTTCGTTGGCGACGGCGAAGCGCGCACTGGGAGCTGGGTGAAGATTCCGCAAGTCGGCGCGGTGGTTATCGCCAATGATGTGGAGATCGGCGCAAACACCACTATCGATCGTGGCGCAATGGCCGATACGATCATCGAAGAATGCGTGAAGATCGATAATCTGGTGCAGATCGGACATAACTGCCGGATCGGCGCTTATACGGTGATTGCGGGCTGCGCCGGCATTGCGGGCAGCACGAACATTGGGCGGCATTGCATGATCGGCGGCGCGGTGGGCATCGCCGGCCACGTCACGCTGGCGGACTACGTGATCGTCACGGCGCAGTCGGGCGTGTCGAAATCCCTGCTGAAACCCGGCATGTACACGAGCGCATTTCCCGCTGTGAATCATGCGGACTGGAACAAGAGCGCTGCCATTGTCCGGAATCTGGACAAGCTGCGCGAGCGTATCAAGACGCTGGAAACGGCGGCTGAGAAGCTTCAAGACAAGCCCTAAAGCGAGCCATACCACAAGCTGTACGGCGAGCCGTGGCGGCGAACTGGAAAGCACTTCGGACACACACCAAGACGGTAAAAACCGCCATCCCACGCGAAGTCGCCCGAGACGAAATCCACGAGCGCCTTCGCAGTCAACACCCGCGCTGTGAAGCGCGCGAGCAGAACGACTATGAGCACCGACAAAATCAATTTAGACATTCACAAGATCCTCACGCTGCTGCCGCATCGGTATCCGATCCTGCTCGTGGATCGCGTGCTCGAACTCACGCCGCACAAGAGCATCAAAGCGCTCAAGAACGTGTCGATCAACGAGCCCTATTTCCAGGGCCATTTCCCGACGCGACCGGTAATGCCCGGCGTGCTGATTCTCGAAGCGCTCGCACAGGCTGCGGCGCTGCTGACTTTTGTCGAAGATGGTGAAACAGCGCCGCATGATCCGGAAACGACGCTCTATTACTTCGTCGGTATCGACAAGGCGCGCTTCAAGCGCGTGGTCGAACCGGGCGATCAGTTGATCCTGAACGTGAATTTCGAGCGCTACATGCGCGGCATCTGGAAGTTCAGCGCGGTTGCTGAAGTCGACGGCGCGGTTGCAGCCGAAGCCGAGCTGATGTGCACGATCAAGAACACGGCTACCGAGCCAAAATGATGCCGGCCGCGCAATCAGTGCAAAGGGCGCCATCGGCGCGGCGAACAGGCAGCAGAACACATAGCGAGGGCGCATGAGCAAGATTCACCCTACCGCGATCATCGAACCGGGCGCGCAGCTCGACGAATCCGTCGAAGTCGGCCCATACGCGATCGTAGGCTCGCACGTGCAGATCGGTGCACGTACGACCATTGGCTCGCATAGCGTGATTGAAGGCCATACGGTGCTCGGCAGCGATAACCGCATCGGCCATTACGCGTCGGTCGGCGGCCGGCCGCAGGACATGAAGTACAAGGACGAGCCCACGCGGCTCGTGATTGGCGATCGTAATACCATTCGCGAATTTACGACCATTCACACGGGCACGATGCAGGACACGGGCGTGACCACCATCGGTGACGACAACTGGGTCATGGCCTACGTGCACGTCGGTCACGACTGCCAGTTGGGCAGCAACATCATCATGTCGAGCAACGCGCAGCTTGCGGGCCACGTGATCATCGGCGATTACGCGATCGTCGGCGGCATGTCGGGCGTGCATCAGTTCGTGCGGATTGGCGCGCATTCCATGCTGGGCGGCGCTTCGGCGCTCGTGCAGGACATTCCCCCGTTTGTGATCGCGGCCGGAAACAAGGCCGAACCGCATGGCATCAACGTTGAAGGACTGCGTCGGCGCGGTTTTTCGGCTGAAGCCATTTCGGCGCTGCGCTCGGCGTATCGGCTGGTCTACAAGAGCGGCGCGACGCTCGAAGAAGCGAAGATGCAGTTGCGCGAACTCGCTTCCGCAGGCGGCGACGGCGATGCGCCGGTCACCACAAAGTATCTCAACTGCCTCAATGAATAGCGTAATTGCGCAGGTTCCATGGTCCGCCCCCGGTCTTTTGTCGAACCTATTGTGCGTGGACATAAATACGCTGGTCATGCAGGCGCTGTTTCGGGCTGTCGCGTCGCACCGGCCACCGACGGGCCTGATACAACATACTGATCGCGGTAGTCAGTACTGCGCCCACGCTATCAGAATC
>NZ_JBSIPA010000358.1:0-6892 GCF_053574605.1 Caballeronia sp. M23-90
TACCACGAGTTGCGCCGCGAGCATCAGGGCATTGACGCCCGCGCTCGTCACGGCAACCTCCGCCGACCGGGTCGCACCATGCAATCTACCGACGTAACCGGCAAGCGCTTCGCGCAACGGCGCGATACCCAGGTTGTGCGTATAGAAGGTTGCGCCGTCGGCGAGCGCCTGACTGGCGGCATCGCGGATGAACTGGGGCGTCACCTGATTGGACTCGCCAAACCAGAAAGGCAGGACGTCCGGGACACCAAAGCCCGCGTTCGCCACCTCGCGAATCTGGGACGGACGCAGTGCGCGCACCGCGTCGCGCGCATTGGGCATAAGCACGCCTGACGCGCCGTTGGTACCGGCTTGACTGGACAGCGCGCCAAGCTCCGAGATGACCGCCCCTTCTGATTCGCTCATTACCTTCCCCGCAGATCGAAACCAAAAGTCTAACGCGACGGCTCCCGAAACGCGCGATACGGCTCGCACGTTAGCCATCAGGCCAGTTTTTCGAGGGTTTCATCCTGCTCACCTCGGTTACTCCACTTCCTCCACACGCTTGGGCAAGCGTGCAACCAGCGTCCACACCGACTCGGCCGCGGGCGAGAGCGAGCGATCGCGCCGGCGCACCAGTTCCACCGTCCGCTCGATGCGCGGCATCAACGGCAACGCCACCAGCGACGAATTCGCCGGCAACGGCAAGGCGAGCCACGGTAATACGCTAATGCCTACGCCCGCCTCCACCAGACCGAAAACCGTGGCCGAGTGGCCGAGTTCCTGCACCACGTCGGCGACCACGGAGTGCTCACGCATGACGGCATCGATGATCGGACGGCTTCCCGACGCGTGGTCGAGCATCACCAGCCGCTCGCCCGAGAGTTCCTCCCATCGAACCTGCCGGGCGCCCGCGAGCGCATGGTCGCGCCTCAGGACTGCGCAGAAGGAGTCGGTGGTCACGACCTCCGCATGCAAGTCGTCGTGAGCAAAGGGCCCGATGGCGACACCAAAATCCACTTCGCCGGACTTCACTTTCCGGATGACGTCGGCCTGGAGATCGTCACGCAAGCCCAGCGAGATCAGCGGGAATTCCTTGAGGCAGGCGGCTAGCACAAAGGGCATAAGGCGGCATGCAACGGTCGGACTCGCCGCCACGATCACGCGGCCACGCTTTTGCTGACCAAGATCGCGGATTTCGCGCAAGGCTTCGTCCAGGTCCAGCAACAGCCGCGACACACTGCCCACCATATTCGTCCCGACGTCCGTGAGCTGGACTTCGCGCGTCGTTCTGTCAACGAGCTTCAGACCAATTTCTGCCTCCAGTTCGCGTACACAGCGGCTTACTGCCGACTGGGTCAGTCCGATTTCGTCGCCCGCGCGGCTGAAACTTTGCAGCTTCGCCACTTCGATAAACACCCGCAGCTGCCGCAAAGTCACGTTCAGCGCGCGATTCATAATATATCCTCATCAATCTATCCTATAAATGCAGATTGTAGATCACTGGCCCCGAAATCGCTCTGGGGGACCGTTGCGCTGCGGTGCAGCAGAAAGGCATTCGCGCACGCGGGATGGGCTTGCTGCACATGATTGGTGATTGTCCCGATTTCATTAACTGCACTTATAGCGTCTCATACGGCCCATGCTGGCAGTACGCCAGCCTACTGCCACGAGGCTTTCCGGCCGATCAGTATTGGCATGGCACGGTTCTCGCATTTACTTGCGCAGAGGTCGGCGCCATTGCAGTTTTAAACGCAAATCGTCCGTCGCAATGTCTGCTCCGACCTTACCTGGGTTCGATCTTCGAATTCCGACCAGAGTGCGCGGCGCGGGGCAGCGCACCGGGGTTAGCTTCGCTGAGGTGAAACATGATGTTCGACGATTTAAGAGATAACGAGTGGGCGCTGGTCGAGGCCTTGTTCTGTGCAGAACCTGCACGCAGCGAACGTCGCGGTCGTCCGCGCGTGGAAGCACGCGCTGTTGTCAACGCCGTCTTGTGGGTGTTGTCGACAGGCGAAGGCTGGTCGAAACTGCCGGGACGCTACCCGTCGCCGCCGACCTGCCGCCGTCGTTTCGACGAATGGCAAGCTGACGGTACGCTGGCCGAGATCGTGAAACGTCTTGGAAACAATGGCCGTGAAGTGTCGTTGCGCGGCCGGATCGGCTCGACGGCTGCAAAACCGCCTGCACCGCCCAGCCGCGACCGCCTGCGTGGCGCGTTCTGGACGAATCCGGAATCGTGGCGCGCTCCGGTCAAGATGGCTTGATTTCGGGCCTGTCTCTACCGGCTTGATTCATATCAGCAAAGTGCATGTCGAAGCATCACGGTCGAGGTAAATCAACCGTGGTCGGCCCGGCAGAATCGCGAAGCACCCGCGCGCAGATTTTTTCTGCGCTTGAAGCACGGTCCCATCCGATGACCTTTCTCCGTTGGATGCGGATCATCGGTCTGCTCCCTCGCAGACCGTTCCATGCCACCCAATCTGCCAGGAAGCGCCCGGCCTGCACCTTTACGGCCGGGCGTATGGCGCACGTTCTCAGGGCACGATCGGCGCAATCAGTGCGCATGCGGTCGCTCGCCGCGAAACAACTCTTTACCATTATTTACAGCGCCCTTTCGTGCACTGGCATAAGTTATGAGGCTAGCTAACAGACCGCGAAGGTCTGAAGGGAGCTCATCATGAAACCAATGTCATTCGTAGCATGCGGCATTGTGATTTCATCGCTTGGCGTGACCATTCCGGTGCAGGCTGAATCACAATCGGGCAATTTCGCGTTGCGCGCTGATACCGAGGCAGACATGCAGGCGTGGAAAAAGGAGCCTGTGCGCAGCAATCAGCCGGCAGAACCGGCGCCTCGTGGCGATTTGCGCGGTGATATCGCGAGCAACGTACATACACGTCCGGAACCGGAGCGCGGAGCACGTCCACGCCGACATTGATCGCGGCATGAGGGGACGCGGTTTTGACGCAATGAACACTCAGGGAACCGTTCTCTAAATGACAAGTCGGACTTGATGCCATGAGCACAGCGTGGCAGAAGTAAATCCGGTAAGCCCGTATCCTCGTGGTACGGGCTTTTTTTGGGCGGAGAACGATATTGGCCCCTGAAGGGCGGCAATACGGCCAAACCAAGCACCGCAACCGTTTGCGTGGCTTGGTACGTCGCGATCGATTCTCCGGCAAACAGATTCAGAATCAACAGGTAAGGAAAACTGATCGGATCTAGGCGCGCGCTTCGGCAAAAGGCTCCTGCACGATCGCCAGTGCATACGGTGCCGTGCGGTGCAATTCCCAATCCATGGAGCGCTCGTCGCGCGAAAGGCGGGAAAATTCGAGTTTGCCGCGCTCGGTGACAACCGCTATATCGACCGGAGCATGAAACCCCGGGGCCGGGGCAACGGTGCGCTGCCTGACGAGTTCCAGAAGGCCCAAGTCGCGCAGATGGCTGAAAACGTTTGGGCGCCTTGCCCACGGAACTTGACGATACTGAGCTCGCCGGAGCGCTTCGAGTACGGCTTCGTTTGAATACGTGGTCATCTCGTTATGTCTTCCAGTGCAGCCGTGACGGCGCCACTTGGCAGTAAAGTCGCCTGCCAGCGGCGCCGACTAAACGCGGCACGCCCCGAAACCAGTCAAAATGCCGACAGTGCGGCACCTGACAGGAACTCGCAGCCGCCGCTTGCGCTAGGTGCTGCTTGATTCTTACCGCTGCTTATAATTCCGAGCTCCCGTTAAACGCGCATTACATGACACGTCCCGCAGTTCCGGCGATGCATTCTCCTGAATGCGATGACCACGAAGCGGATTATCTCGAAAACCTATACGTTACCTCAAACCAAATTGGTTCTTATAACTTTATTGCTGCTTTTCTTTGCACTGTTTGCCGTTTGGCGTCATCACAGGCTTCTCGTTGCTGCGGTATGCGCGTTGGTCTTCTGGGCACTTGGCGCCGGCTGGTTAGGAAAGCCCCTGCTGCATCTCGCCCAAACCGGTTTCGAATCGCCGTCAGCCTCGCAAAACGTGCGTTTCGCATCGCGAACAACTTTTGTGTTGTTGGGCGGAGGCACAACTTATGACGACAACAACCAGCTCGCTCCCCGGCGCGATGCATTCACGCGCGTAGTTGCGGCTGCTGATTTGTACCGGGAATGCCGACGCGCCGGCGGCGTCTGCCGCGTGATCGTGAGCGGAGGCAATCCTGAGCACCACGAACAAGCTGAAGCCGATAACTATGCGCCCTTCCTGTTCGCGCGAGGTGTCGACGCCAGCGACGTGCTGCTCGAGAACGAAAGCGTCAACACCTATGAGAACGCGCGTAACGTCGCAAGGCTGCTTGGACCCGAGCGCGACGGGTCGTTCGTGCTGATCACATCGGCGTATCACATGCGGCGCTCGTTGGCCGCGTTCCGCGCCTTCGGCATGAAGGCGCAACCGTTTGTCAGCAACGTGAGACTCCCGCATGTCTCGCTTTTCCCGCGGCGGCGTGGGTTTGTCGACTCAGAAACTGCGCTCCATGAAATGGTCGGTCTTGCGCGCTTTTACGTGTATCGACTTGTTGGTCTTTATTGAGACACGAATGCATTAAGCGCCCATCGAAACGGTCGTTGCATATCTCGAAATTCAGTACTAGAAAGCATTGAGCTTCGCCGGTATTATCGCCGGCGCGGTCAACCGACTGTCCGGGAAGGCGTGCAGTTGAAACGAAGAGCATGATTGCAGCAGCTAGGCACACGAACCGTAACGATATGTAACAGCCGCGCTGGAGCAGCACTTGCTGACGAGCGTTCAATGTCACGGATAACGTGACAGGCCAACCCGGGTTCAACGAATCTATGGAGGTAACAATGAAGAAAATTTCTCTGGCAGTTCTGGTTTCCCTTAGTGCAATCACCGGTGCGGCTTTCGCCCAGTCGGACCAAGGCGTCTCCATGAGCACCGATCCAGGCAAAATTTCTGATATCGAGCAGCGCGCACAAGCCCTGCAATCGAATCAGGCGAACATGCAGGAAATGCCGGCCCACAAGACCGGCGAGCACCACAAGAAATCAGGCTCCAAGCATTCGAAAAAGGCGGCGCACGCTGCCGGCGCGAGCCAATAAGCCCTCGGGGCAAAACGTAGAGGCGGCGCGCAAACGTTAGCCGTCAGACACGGAGCCGGATAAATGCACGAGGCGTTTATCCGGCTCTTTTTTGGCCAGGGTTCTTCCGCAGGGAAAGGTGCCTGGTTCAAGCCGCCGATACGTGATGCGGCCTCCAATCCGGCGGTATGCTACATTCCGCGTCGATAAATTGAATCGCACCCGTGTGCGGAGGATCGTATGAGCAACATCCAGCTGGATATTGAATGGACCGAAGCGGCATCGCGCAAGATTGAAAAGCTGATGCCGCGCAATGCGAAGGACAAGGACGCCTACCTCGCCCTGCCGCCCGTGGAATGCCTGCCTATGGAAGGCGACGTGCTGTTCCTGGGCCCGGACGGCAAGCAGCAGCCGTTTATCGTTGCCGAGCGCCAGTATCACCATGACGGCGACGCCGACTGGACCATCATCCTGATTCTCGACGTCCCCCAGGAAACGCACTGACGAGCGGCTTGGCACGGCGCCTGGGGCTTCTTGCCGCCCGAAGGCACCGGTGAACGCTCAGAGCTTTGCGACCACGTTGATTTCGCCGCGTTCGATCAAGTCGGGCAAAGCCTTGCTGAGCGCCTTGATGTGAGGCGTCTGATTGTGCTCGGCGAGCGATGCTTCGCTTTTCCATCGCTCGAAAAACACAAATCGGCGTGGCTCCTTGATGTCGCGATGCAGGTCGTATTGAATCGCGCCCGGTTCGGCGAGCGTCGGCGCCACGATGCCCTGCAGCAGTTCCTTCAACTTCTCCTCGTTGCCAGGCTTGGCTACGAACGTTGCGACCACCGCGATTTCCGTCATGTTCAGACTCCCAGATTAAAGGGGCAAGCATAACGTTCGCGCAGCACTTTCGCAGAAATCAAGCGCCGCAAGAAAAAAGCCCGCGTTCCCATTTGGGAGCGCGGGCAAAAGCCGTCGCCCTACGAGGATAGGCGACGGGGCCATCGAGATCCGCTTGGCCAGCGGATCGCAATTCGTGAAAGATAAAACAGGTCGGCACGGACAATGTGGAGCGTGGCGCACTACATCGCAGGCGTCACGCAGATTACATGCCATGGATGCAATGTAACCCCTATGCGGTTGATTCCTATAAGCTTTCCCGCACATAAAACCGCAGAAAGCGCTTTGCTCCGATTCGTGTAACGCTCATCCGTAACGTGACATCGATTACATGCGGCTCGCTCGATATCTTCGACGAAGCTTAAGCGCCCACAAATGATTTCCACGCGTGCTACCGCGCATTCCAATACGAGGTTTTGCTCTAAATCGCCATTGGCGTTTCGCAGGCATAAAAAAACCCGCCTAGGCTCAGGCGGGTTCGTTCGAGACGGTCCGAAGATCTTTACTCCGGGCTCAGCGCAATTGATCGTCGAGCAAGGCCATGATCTGTCGTGCTTGCGGCGACGAGTCCACATTCCCCTTGCTGTCGATGATCGACACCCGGGTTTGCGTTTCCGTGAGCGCACGGACGTTGACTTCGTAATTTTTCGGAAGCTTTTCTTTCTTGCCGTGGAACACCTGGTTCCAGAAGCCCTGCTCCGCCGCAGTCATGTCCTTCGGATCGACATAACGGACAAAATAAATTCCGCGGCCACGATCACGGTCATCGACCGTGAAGTTGGTCCGGTCGAGCGCAAGACCGACGCGCAGCCACGCGCGGTCGTACGCCTCCGGCAACGTGATCTCATCCGAAGTGGCTTCGGGATACCAAGAAAATTTCGCAGTTCGTGTGAAAAAAACCCCAGCCGCTCGTTCATTTCGATAATCTTGTCACTTGCCACGGCT
>NZ_JBSIPA010000359.1:0-6890 GCF_053574605.1 Caballeronia sp. M23-90
TCACCAGCGAGCGCGCCTCGGACTGTCCTACCTGCCGCAGGAAGCATCGGTTTTCCGCAAGCTCACCGTCGAGCAGAACATTCGCGCCGTGCTCGAACTGCAGACCGGCGAGAACGACAAGCCGCTTGAAAAGCGGCGAAGTGGTCGGGCTGCTCGGGCCGAACGGCGCGGGCAAGACCACCTCGTTCTACATGATCGTGGGCCTCGTTCCGCTCGATGCCGGCGAAATCGAACTCGATGGCACGTCCATCAGCCTGTTGCCGATTCACCAGCGAGCGCGCCTCGGACTGTCCTACCTGCCGCAGGAAGCATCGGTTTTCCGCAAGCTCACCGTCGAGCAGAACATTCGCGCCGTGCTCGAACTGCAGACCGGCGAGAACGACAAGCCGCTTTCCAAGCAAGCCATAACGGATCGTGCAGAAGCCTTGCTGGACGAACTGCAGATCGCACATTTGCGTGCGAACCCGGCGCTCTCGCTTTCAGGCGGTGAACGCCGTCGCGTGGAAATCGCCCGCGCGCTTGCTACCAATCCGGCTTTCATCCTGCTGGACGAACCGTTTGCCGGCGTCGATCCTATCGCCGTGCTGGAAATCCAGAAGATCGTGAAGTTCCTGAAGCAGCGGAACATCGGCGTGCTGATCACCGACCACAACGTGCGTGAGACGCTCGGCATTTGCGATCACGCGTACATCATCAGCGACGGCAGCGTGCTCGCGGCCGGCGCGCCGAGCGACATCATCGAAAACGAGAGCGTGCGACGCGTGTATCTCGGCGAACATTTCCGCATGTGACGGCGTGGGCTCCGCGCCCGGCGCCAGCCCGATGGGCTGGAAAGCAGGGGTCTGGAGCACCGCCAGCAATTCTTACGTGCCGCCCGCGGGCGGCACGCTTGTTTTTGGCCGATCCCCGCGAGGTTTCGCGCCCGTGGCAAACTCTCTACAATGATTAAAACCTTGCCATGAAAGCCAGCCTCCAACTACGCCTATCGCAGCATCTTGCGCTGACCCCACAACTGCAGCAGTCCATCCGGCTGCTGCAGTTGTCGACGCTCGAATTGCAGCAGGAAGTCGCGATGGCTGTCGCGCAGAACCCGTTGCTCGAAAACGAGGACGACTGGACCACCAGTCCGTTGCGCGTGGCGGCAGACGGCTCGCTGATCACCACAGGCGCTTCGGTGAGCGCGCCCGAGCCCATGATGAGCAACGGCACGTCGTCGAGCAGCAGCACGACCGAGCGCTCGGAAAACGGCGAGCCGCAGGGCGTCGACGAATACAACGGCATGAGTTCGTCGGACAACGGCCCGGATTCCAGTTCGTGGAACCTGGAGGACTACGGCCGCTCGAACAGCGGTTCGGACGACGATGACCTGCCCCCGCTGCAAATCCACGAATCCACGACCACGCTGCGCGATCACCTGATGTCGCAGTTGCGCATGACAAAGGCCAATCAGCGCGATCGTGCGCTGATCACGTTCCTGATCGAATCGCTCGACGAAGACGGTTACCTCACGTCCTCACTCGATGAAGTGAAGGCCGACCTGCCCGACGAACTCGAAGTCGATCTCGACGAGTTGAGCGCTGCGCTCGCACTGCTGCAAAGTTTCGATCCGCCGGGTGTCGGCGGGCGTTCGGCATCGGAATGTCTCAAGCTGCAGCTTCTCAGGCTCGAATCGACGCCTATCAGGACGCTGGCGCTGGATATCGTCATGCATCATCTCGAGCTGCTCGCCGCGCGCGATTTCACGCGCCTTCGCAAGCAGCTCAAAGCCTCCGATGACGCATTGCGGGACGCCCACCTGCTGATCCGTTCGCTCGAACCATTTCCCGGTGCGGCGTTCGGCAAGAGCGAGGCGGATTACGTGGTTCCCGACATTCTGGTGCGCAAGATGTCGAGCGGATGGACTGCGGAATTGAATCCGGAAATCGTTCCTCGGCTGCGAATCAATCACCTTTACGCGAATATTCTGCGCAACAATCGCGGTGATCCGGGCAGCGGTTCGTTGCGTCAGCAACTGCAGGAAGCACGCTGGTTAATTAAGAATATTCAACAAAGATTCGAGACAATTCTTCGCGTGGCGCAAGCAATTGTGGAGCGTCAGAAGAACTTTTTCGCGCACGGTGAAATTGCAATGCGGCCCTTGGTTTTGAGGGAGATTGCTGATACGCTGGGTTTACACGAATCCACTGTCTCACGTGTGACAACCGGCAAGTACATGCTGACCCCGTTCGGGACGCTTGAATTCAAGTACTTCTTCGGATCGCACGTTTCTACCGACACGGGTGGCGCGGCATCGTCAACGGCGATCCGGGCACTCATCAAGCAACTGATAGGAGCCGAAGACTCAAAATCTCCTCTTTCAGACAGCCGCATCGCCGAATTGCTGGCGGAACAAGGGTTCGTGGTGGCACGCCGCACGGTGGCCAAATATCGCGAAGCCCTGAAAATTCCGGCAGTGAACCTGCGAAAGTCTCTGTAGCCCGCTGCATGTTGCGGCGGGCCTTTACCGGCCGCGTCGCGAACACGCGAACGAGCCGGCCGATGCGTTCCCGATCCGTTCAGCCATCAGCAACAATGGCCAACCACGGGCGCAGCGACCGGTTTTCAGCAGCGCACAAGCGACCAGGCGGCCATTAGCTTGGAGAGCAACTATGAATCTGCAGATCAGTGGACACCATCTCGAATTGACGCCTGCGTTGCGAGAATATGTGATCACCAAACTGGATAGAGTGCTTCGGCACTTCGATCAGGTGATCGACGGCAGTGTGGTCCTCTCGGTCGACAATCATAGGGAAAAGGACAAGCGGCAGAAGGTCGAAATCAACCTGCACCTGAAGGGCAAGGACATCTTCATCGAAAGTTGTGACGTTGATATGTACGCAGCAATCGACCTGATGGTCGACAAGCTGGATCGGCAGGTCCTGCGCCATAAGGACAAGATCCAGGGCCATGCGCATGCAACAATGAAGTACGAACCGCAAGAAAGCGAAGCGCCTGCGCCGTAAGTTGCCGGGCACGTTTTAGAGGTTTGTATCGAAAGCGTGGGCAGCGCATCAGCTTGAAGGATTTTCCTGATGCGCCGGGTTCGGACAAGCAGCACCGAACCCGCCTTCCCACAGCAGCCGCCTGACAGCAGGCGGCTTTTTTGTCTCCGGCAGTTGCGGTGTTGCGTTGGTGGTACCAAACGTTGGCGCCGTATTGCGCGCCGCACCATCGCTGATGACGCTGTTCTATAATGGTCCGGGTAATACCGGGGTTGTTAATCGGAATGAAACGAGCGGGTCGAGGCTGAAATTGGGTCTTCCGCGCATTCCTAACCAAAATCGCCGTGCGCGCTCAGTGCCATTTCGAGCTTCTGAAGTCGCCACCGTGAGGAGAATTCAGGCCACGCATCTGCCTGCCAACATGAATCGTTTAGCCAAATTTCTTCCCCTCGAAAATGTCGTCCTCGGACTGTCCGTCACCAGCAAGAAACGTGTATTCGAGCAAGCGGGCCTGATCTTCGAGAATCAGAACGGCATTGGCCGCAGCACCGTTACCGACAATCTCTTCGCGCGCGAGCGCCTCGGCTCGACCGGTCTGGGCGAAGGCGTTGCCATCCCCCACGGACGCATCAAGGGCCTGAAGCATCCGCTCGCCGCTTTCGTGCGCCTCGCCGAGCCGATCGCCTTCGAGTCGCCAGATGGTCAGCCTGTGTCGCTGCTGATCTTTTTGCTCGTGCCCGAGCAGGCCACGCAGCAACACCTCGAAATCCTGTCGGAGATTGCACAGTTATTGTCCGATCGGGACACGCGTGAACGCCTGAACACCGAAGAAAACCGTGAGGCGCTGCACCAGCTTCTCACGCAATGGCAGGCCTGAACCCGTCAAATCTGCTCGAAACCACGCATACGGCGCGAGCAGCCCTCTCGCGCCGGCGGCCCTTCTAGCGCACAATCAGTCCTATTGAGCGGAGCACTGAAAGGGCCAACCCCGGCCCTCTCGGTCGCCCAGCGCTCGCGGCCCCTCACGGAGTTCCGGCCTCATGGATACGTCCAGCATCAATGCCCAGAGTATTTTCGACGACAACGCGGCCGCGCTCAAACTGAGCTGGCTGACGGGTCACGAAGGCTGGGAACGCGGCTTCTCGACAGAGACGGTCGCCAATGCAACATCGAGTGCCGATCTGGTCGGCCACTTGAACCTGATTCACCCCAACCGAATCCAGGTGCTCGGCGACGCCGAAATCACCTATTACCAGCGTCAGTCCGACGAAGATCGCTCGCGCAACATGGCCGAGCTGATCGCGCTAGAACCGCCTTTCCTGGTAGTTGCGGGCGAAGTCGGGGCGCCACCGGAACTGGTTCTGCGCTGCACGCGCTCGTCCACGCCGCTGTTCACCACGCGCATGTCGGCGGCAGCTGTGATCGACAGCCTGCGGCTCTACATGTCGCGGATCCTCGCGCCGCGCGCCACGCTTCATGGCGTGTTTCTCGATATCCTCGGCATGGGCGTGCTGCTGACGGGCGACTCGGGACTCGGCAAAAGCGAACTCGGGCTTGAGTTGATCAGCCGTGGTCACGGTCTTGTCGCGGACGACGCCGTAGACTTCGTGCGCCTAGGTCCGGATTTTGTCGAAGGACGGTGCCCGCCGCTGCTGCAGAACCTGCTCGAAGTCCGCGGCCTTGGCTTGCTGGACATCAAGACCATCTTTGGTGAAACCGCGGTTCGGCGGAAAATGAAGCTCAAGCTGATCGTTCAGCTCGTGCGCCGGCCGGACGGCGAATTCCAGCGCCTGCCGCTGGAAAGCCAGGCGGTCGATGTGCTCGGCTTGCCGATCAGCAAAGTCACCATTCAGGTGGCGGCCGGCCGAAATCTCGCCGTGCTCGTCGAAGCCGCAGTGCGCAACACGATCCTGCAACTGCGGGGTATCGATACCTTGCGGGACTTCATGGATCGTCAGCGTCTTGCCATGCAGGACCCGGAGAGCCAGTTCCCCGGCAAGCTGATCTGACCGGCTGATATCGAGCACCAAGCCCGCGACGTCTGGACCCGAACTTTCGCCCATTCTGACGAGTCCTCATTCATGCGCATCATCCTGATTACCGGCATTTCCGGCTCCGGCAAATCCGTCGCCTTGAACGCGCTCGAAGACGCCGGTTACTATTGCGTCGACAACTTGCCGCCGCGCTTCTTGCCCGAGCTTGCAACGTATCTCGACTCCAAAGGGCAGGCGCGCCTCGCGGTTGCCATCGACGCCCGTTCCAGCCGTTCGCTCGACGAAGTCCCGGCCATCATCAACGGTCTCACGCAATCCTTCGATGTGCGCGTGCTGTTCCTCAACGCCAGCACGCAGTCGCTGATCCAGCGTTTTTCCGAGACGCGCCGCCGTCACCCCTTGTCCGGTTCGCCCACGCACGACGCCGACGTCGGCCTGCACACGTCGCTTGGCGAAGCGATCGAACGGGAACGCGAACTGGTGTCAGGGCTCGCGGAATTCGGCCATCAGATCGACACCAGCAACCTGCGCGCGAACGTGTTGCGCGCGTGGGTGAAAAGCTTCGTGGAGCAGGAAACGGCCGGGCTGACGCTGATGTTCGAGTCGTTCGGATTCAAGCGCGGCGTGCCACTCGACGCCGATTTCGTCTTCGATGTCCGCACGCTCCCCAATCCCTATTACGACCGCGAGCTGCGGCCGCTGACGGGCCTGGACCAGCCGGTGATCGATTTCCTGTCGGCCCAGCCGATGGTTCATCAGATGATCGACGACGTCGGCACGTTCATTGCGAAATGGTTGCCGCAGTTTCGCGAAGACAACCGCAGTTACCTCACGGTCGCGATCGGCTGCACGGGCGGCCAGCACCGCTCGGTGTTCATCGCCCAGACGCTGGCCGCGCGTTTCGGCGAAAGCGCCAATGTGATCGTGCGGCATCGCGACGCACCCATCGCCGTCGATGGAAACGTCGCACCCTTGCAAACCTGATCGCCTTCGGGCGGCCTTTTTAGAAGAAGCGTGCGATGTCCACCAATCCCCTTCTCTCCGACCTGCCGCTGTTTCCCCTGCACACCGTGCTGTTTCCCGGTGGCCATCTCCCTCTGAAGATCTTCGAAGCGCGTTATCTCGACATGGCGCGCGCGTGCCTGCGCGAGGGCACGCCGTTTGGCGTCTGCTTGCTGAAAAGCGGGAACGAGATCGCGTCGCCGGGAGATCCATCCGTGCCGGAAAGCATTGGATGCCTGGCCGAAATCACGCAATGCGACGTGGACACGTTCGGCATGCTGCTGATCCAGGCGCGCGGCACGACGCGGTTCCGGCTGCTTTCGCATCGCGTGGACCCGAGCAACCTGATGGTCGGCGTGGCGGAGACGATTGGCGACGACGCGCCGCTGGAAAACGCCGAAGCGCTGGTGAAGTTCGGTGCGTGCGCGGAGGTTCTGGAGCGGATCATCGAAGCAATCAAGGCGCGTGACCCGAAGGACCTGCCCTTCATCGAACCGTTCCTGCTCGATGACCCGACGTGGGTATCGAACCGTTTGTCCGAGATTCTGCCAATACCCATGCGCGCCCGGCAAAAGCTGATGGAACTGGAAGATGCTGCGGCACGTATCGACGTGGTGCATCACTACATGCAGCAGCACCAGTTGCTTTAAAGCAGCGAGCCCTGCAGCGCGTCGAGGAGTTTGCGCACCGGCGCCGGCACGCCGTAAGCATCGATATTCGATAACGGCGCCCAGACCGTGTGGTTGTCGGCGAGTTCTGCTGCGGCATCCGCGCGCCCAAGACGCGGCTCAATGTCCAGCTTGAAATGCGTGAACGTATGCGTGAACGGGCTCAGGCGCTGAAGCGTGTCCGTGCCGCCGAGGCTGTGCGCGACGGCAATCAGAGCGTCTTCATCTGCGGCTTCGGGAAGGCT
>NZ_JBSIPA010000035.1:0-27296 GCF_053574605.1 Caballeronia sp. M23-90
TGGCAGGAAACCCCTCGCTCACCGCAACTCAGGAGAGCAGACTCATGTCCATGATCGACCGGCGTCATTTTTTGAAGACGAGTGCGGCGGAAGCCGCGCTGGCCGCATCCGGCGATTGAGCAAACACAGTTGTGCTGGCGGTTGCCGATGCGAGCGCGCCCGCAGCACTCGTCTTCAAAAAATGACGCCGGTCGATCATGGACATGAGTCTGCTTTCCTGAGTTGCGGTGAGCGAGGGGTTTCCTGCCGGTCCACACAATGTCTCCGCATTTTTCATGCAGTGTGTCGAACGTGAAGTGTCGACATTATGGTCAGTCTAGCGAGTTTTCTGATTCGTCGGCAACAGTTATGATGGAAAATGTACACACTTAATCGAGCTGAGAGCGGAGAGACGGACACCGCTTCTTGCTAGAATCGGCCACTGCCGCCCGGCGATACATACCGCGAACAAGGAACCGCGATGAACCACAATGTCGACAGTAGCGCGATCGACGCAGACGCCGAATCGTCGCCGGTCGCGGAGATCGTCGACTGGGTGGCGCGCGGCATTATCGAAGGGAGATTGTTGCCGGGCGACGATCTGAACTCCGTCGATCTGTCGAAACGCTTCAACGTCAGCCGCACGCCGGTGCGCGAAGCGCTGTTCGTGTTGAGCCGTGAAGGACTGGTCGACTGGCCGCCGCGCCACCGCCCGCGGGTGTCGGCGGTCAAGCTGAAGGACGTGCGCGAGATCTATCAGTTGCGCGGAATCCTTTACGCACAGGTGGCGGCCGCAATCGTCGAGCACGCGACCGAGGCTGATATCGAAGCGCTCTGGCAAGCTCATCGCCGACTTGCGGAGGTTGCGGCGCAAGGCGACGTCGATGGCTATTTCTGGGCCAATGTCGCATTTCGCGATGAAGAGCTTCGGGTCTGCGGCAACGGCATCTTCAAGGAGGTGCTCGACTCCATGCGCATGCGCACGAACCGCTTGCGCCGGCTGAGTACGTCGCTGCCCGGACGTCTGCAGCGTTCGTGTGCCGACCATCAACGCCTGTGCGAAGCGTACGCGGAGCGCGACGGGGTGCTTGCGGCTGCGCTGAACCGGTCGATCGTGATGAGCGCGCTCCTGGCGATCGAGCAGGCCTGGGACCGCGTGCCTGCAGGAGGCAACAGCGTCGCTGAGGGAAACGCGTAATTGTCAGACGGGGTATGACGCCCGCGCTTCACTTCCTGCCACTCGCGCGGGAATAAATCCAGAGTCCGAACAGTCCTCACTATGGGCAGGCCAGAACCGTTGGCGCAGTCCCTCCCAACGGAGGGCCGCGCAATGAGGCTGTGACCGTCCGAAGCAATCGACAACAATGAATGCACGGTCAGGCGATTCCATCGATGTCACTCGTGGAAGCTCGCACACCGCATCCAGTCACGAGGAGCCGCGATGTCATCCTGCTTGTCATGCAGCTTTGCCAGAGTCTCACCGGCTCCCTTTACTTCGCGTGAGTACTGAAGTGCCGGCCGGAGCGTGGATCGCCTTCGCCACCGCGACGCTCGCAGCCACAGGCTCGCCCGGGCCGAACGCGTTGCTGATGGTTCGAAACACATCGCGATACGGCTTGTCATCGGCGGCGTTCACGCTTTCCGGGAACCTGAGCGCACGCGTTGCGATGGCGACGGCCATCATGCTAGGGCTCAGCGCGCTGCTCAGTACATCACCGTTGTTGCTGATCGTGCTCAGGGCTGCCGGCGCGTCGTATCTGATCTATCTCGGCGCCAAGGCGTTTGTCGTGAGGCGCAAGCCGGGTGCATTGCCGCAACCCGTGGCAAGCCCGCGAAAGCGGCGTTCGGTGTTGTTCCTGGAAGCATCGGCGGTGTCGGCGGCGAATCCCAATACGCTCGGATTCTTCGCCGCCGTGATCCCGCAACTCGTCGATGTGCGCGCTGCGTTGCTGCCGCAACTCGGCACGCTTCTCGCAATCGATGCGTCGGTGGTCGTGCTGGTCATGTCGGGTTATGCAGTCGCAACGCATTTGCTGCATCGGAGGATCTGCGCCAACGACCGCATGCTGTTGATCAAACGCTGCGGTGGCGTTGTACTGATCATTGTCGGTGTGACCATGTTGCCGCTGCGGTGAGCGGAACATCTTCTTATTGACTGGCGCGTTCCATTGAAGGAACGAGACTCATGCCCTGGGCGCCGAACGGCGAATGGACATGCGCGGCATCGCCGGCCAGCAGCACGCGGCCGCGCCGGTAGGTATCGGCAAGACGCGTGTTGTTCGTCCATCGGCTGCCGTCTTCGACGGATGTCACGCGGACGTCCACGCCGCTGACCCGGCGCAGGACGGCTTCCGTCTCAGGCACGACTTACGCCTGAGCACTCATCTCTTGTGACCAATGCTCGCAGGCGTGTGTTTGAAGCGGCTAAATGATTTTGGTGTGAGCCAATACGATCGTGACATTTGACGGAGTGCTTTTCTCGCCGACAACGCGCAAAGGTTTGCGCCGGCCGCTTAGATACCCGCAGTACCAGTTCCAGAATTCGGCTTCCGGATAATCAGGACAAGCGTCTAGAGAAAGCCCTAGACGGCCGGCTCTGAATCCTTCTTTCCAGGGGTTCTCGTCCATCACGTTGGTCCGAGAAAATGATCTCCACTCCTTAATGCTTTAGTCTTCGCTATATATCTGTTCGCTGTAACACATATGGGACCTTCAACGTAAAATGAGCGAGAAGTTCGTCTCGCTGTTCCCCTGAATCTGGAGCGCAGCACGCACAGCTGCGCGTTGTTCCTTCTTACGGTTGGCAGTGAAATACATCAGAGGTTCCAGCGAGCAGGCCTCGCCGGTCAGAACCGCATGCCCACACCGATACCCACAATCAGCGGGTCGATCTTGAGCGAACCAAGCGATGCACCGCCGGCGGAAGCATCGGTGCGCATCCAGATCTTCTTGATGTCGGCGTTGACGAACAGGTTGCGCGCCACCTGCACATCCACCCCGGCCTGAAGCGCCGGACCGAAGCTCGAGTTCTTGATCGATACCGGCGTATCGCCGGCATGCAGTCCGTTGTTATAGAACAGCGTGTAGTTCAGGCCGGCGCCCACATAAGGCCGAATCTTGCCCGCTGCATTGAAGTAGTACTGCAGCAGCAGCGTGGGTGGAAGCACGTTCACGCCGCCAAGTGCGCCCGCATTCGATGTCACCTGGTGGCGCGAGGTCGCAAGAATGAGTTCCAGTCCAATGTTCGGACGCACCATGTACACGAAATCCAGCTCGGGAACCACGGCGTTCTTGACGCCTGTACCAAGCGTGCCCAGTGTGCCGCCTGCCGATACGTCGGGCTGGATGCTGATCGCCCGGACACGCGCGAGTATATCGCCCTGGTCTGCCTGTGCGGACAGCGTGGTGGCGGAAAGAATCGTGAAGACCAGTGGAATTGCGAGTAGCAGATGCTTGTTAATCTTGTTCAAAATGTGCCCGTTTCTTGTTGCGGCTTCGAATCGATTGCCGTAACAAGATTTTCGTCCGAGACGAAAAGGCAGCTATTGATTTCGATCAGCTAAACGATCCATTCACTCAGTGCATTAGTCGTTGTCACTGGCAACGGCTGCGCCCGCGATCTGATGGCGCGCCAGGGCCGCGGCAACGAAACCGGACGACTTCATGTCGTCCACGAACTTCGCAAGGTACGCGGCTGCGTCGGGACCTTTTGCTTTCGGCACGCCCATTGCCTGACGGATCACCATGAAGCGTTGATTGAGCACCCGCAGTCCGCCTGTTTTGGCTGCGTCCTTTTCGATCTGTTGCTTCACGCCCGCGGCCACGTCCAGATGTTGGTCAAGAAATGCCTGCACGACCGCTGGCGAAGTCGGTATGCGCACGATCGTCGCGTTGTGCAGCTCTCGCGTCAGGAACAGATCGTAAGCGCTGCCCTTGCCGACCGCGACCGTTACGCCGGGTTGATCGACCTGCTGGTTGGTGGTGATGGCCGAGGTGTTGCGCACGAGATAGAAACCCTCGATCAGTACATACGGCTTGGTGAAACTGATCTCCTGGCCGCGTTTTGGATCGACGGCAAAGAAGCCGATGTCCGCCTTGTCCTGGTTCACGTTTTCAACCGAGGCGCCGGCCGACGTCACCGTGACCAGTTGCAGCGGCACGCCGAGTCGCTTTGCAAATGCGGTAGCCAGATCGACGGAAACGCCTTGCGGTTTTCCGCCGGCATCGAGGCTCGCGAGGACCGGATTACCAAGATTGATCGATACACGCAAGGTGCCACCCGGGGCAAAGACGCGTGTCATTGACGATTGCGAGGTATCAGTAACCTGAGTTTGCGCGAAGGCCGGCAAAGGAAAAGTCATATGCATGATCGCAGCCAGCGTGAGCATGGCTGTCAATGAGCGCAAGCATGCGGTACACGTCGACGACTTCGCCATCCTGGGTTGCCTCATGGATTTATCTATGACGGGTTCTCCCTTTCCATCTTCTCCGATCGACACATGGCAGTGCGCTCGCGCGTCACGACCCGCAAACGAGCGTGGGGTCCGCCCAATCGGCGACGTCGTTGGCAACGCCGTCCTGCGCACCGGTCACGACGAGCCGAAGGGTCTGGTAACCGTTCAGGCTCACACGCACCGTTTTTGTCGGCGATGATCCGGTTATCACGCCGCTATCGTAGAGCATGACGTTGTCGGCCCAAACCTGGAAGTCCACGGTTCCCGCGCCCTTCGCTGCAGCGTCCAGGCCAATATCGCTCTGGAACGTGCTGCAGTTACCCCCTAGACGATAGACCATCTGCGCCGGCGCATTCACGGCAAGCCCGTCGCGATACGACGTTCCATTGACGATGACCGAAGCCGCCGCCGTCGCGCCGACCGGCAATGCATCCTTGCTCGGCCAGACCTTGGCGGCGATTTTACCGGATTGCGTGCTCGCCCAGATCCAGTTCTGCAACGCGAGTGGGGCTTTGAACGCGAGCGGATCGGTACCTGCGAGCTTCAGCAGCACCACGCCGGTTGCCGGCACGCTCGCACTGAAACTTCCCGTCGATAAAGCCGGGGACAACACCTCTCCAGTCACGAGATTTGTCACTTGTACAGGTCCGCTCAGCGCTAGGTTGGCGAAGTTGACGGTAGCAGTAGCGGCGGCCGATCCGCGATTGAGCATGGCGACAGCGCGCGTGCCGCTCGCCTGCAGCGGCTTGGTCCAGACTTGAAGGGTGGCGGAACTGTCGGAAGTATCGGGCACGGCTTGCAGCGCCAGCGCGTCCTGACTCACCGAGATCGCTCCCGCGTTGGTCAGCAATGCAAGTGTGCTCGCGCTCTGGCTGCGAACGTCGTTACCGGCATTCAGCGGGCTCGACATCATTGCCCACATTGCGAAGTGAGCGGTGTCCTGGTCCGGCGTCATGCCGCGGCCGACTTCCAGCATGTCCATGTCGTTGAAGTAGCCGGAAATGGCCCACGATGCATCTTGCGCGCTGATATCGATGATCGATGTGACCGACGCAAAGGTATTCGTGATGTCCTGCGAGATGCGCGAGGTATCGGCGTAGGCGGGCACGTACAACGTGCCATCGGAGGCGAAGTTTGTCGGCAGGGTTTGATTTGCGCTGTACGGGTTGATACTGAGGTACATGGGTCGGCCAGTCGCCGCGATGCCCGCACGCATGGCCGGGAACGCGCTGAGGTTTCCGCCGCAATAGTCGAGCTTGATGTAGTCGACGCCCCAGCTTGCGAATGTGGCTGCGTCAACGCTTTCGTGGCCCAGGCTGCCGGCGCCCACCCCTTTCGGATAGGTCGGCGGTCGTGTGCCGTGCGCAAGCGCGGCGCAGGTGTTGGTGCCGCCCGATGTGTAGAGCCCGAATTTCAACCCCTTGCTATGGACGTAATCTGCAAGTGCCTTGATGCCGCTCGGGAATGTGCTCGGGTTAGCAAAGAGCTGGCCGGTGGCGGGGTCTCGTCCGCCGACCCAGCAATCATCTTGCGTCACGTATTGATAGCCTGCCGCGGCCATGCCGCTTGCGGCGATGGTGTCTGCCACGGACTTGATGACGTTTTCGTTTACGTTGCAGGCGAACGTGTTCCACGAGTTCCAGCCCATGGGAGGCAACGCATAGCGTACGGCAGTTTTTGCGATGCCCGGATCGGGCGAGCCGGAAGAAACTGCGCCTCCGTCCGATCCATTGCCTCCGCAGCTTGCCAGCAAGCCGAGAACGAGTACAACCCGTACCAGGCCGAATACACGCGATGTCATGATCGTCTCCCACTATTTTGGCTACCTAAGCAGTGGTAACCAATCCGGACCTTTCCAGCTCCGATGTTGTGAGACGAGGTTAGGATCAGTAGTGCAAGCGCGGCAAGATGCGGCGCAGCGAAACCACATACTAGGATTCGCCGGCGGTCCTGATTGACAAACGCTGTCGAGAGTGGGAAACGCTTGCTTTCAAGCTTTCGACTCGCATCGCCGGGGGCGTAAGCGCTTTTCCTCTCTTCCGACCTTCGCATATGGCGTAAAAAGGCTCTCGACTGCGGCGGCGTCAATTCACTGTTTCGACCGGCGTGCATTTTCAGTGCTCGCCGGTCCTTCGCTATTGACTACGATAGAACCGCTTGCTTTGTGACTATCTTTCGCGGAATCAGCTTCAGTTCGAAGAAGGTATCGGCAATCTTCTGTTGTTCGGCGAGCACGGTGTCATCGATTGGCTTATACACGTGAGCATAGTGGCGCAACCCCGCCTCGATGATTCCGGCCTCCAGCCCCTGAATGGGCGCAAGCTGGGCTGCGGCGGCGGAGACGTTGCCCTTCACCCATTGCCCTTCCTTGCCTGCTTCTTCCAGCGCAATGGCAATCACATCCTTGCGCTTTTCGGCAAATTCGCGCTGACTCAGGAAGAACTGATGATGGCTTGCGACACCTTGCGCATCCGCAATGAGACGCGCCTGGCTCTGTCCTTGAACAGCGGCGAGAAAGGGGTCCCAGATCGCCCAGGCATCGACGGCATGCTGTTCCAGCGCAGCGCGGGCATCTGCCGGAGCAAGGTACACGGGCTGGATATCCGCGAAGTCGAGGCCGTGTTTGCGCAGCAACGCTACGATGAACCAGTGCACATCCGAGCCCTTGTTGAACGCGACTTTCTTCCCCTTCAAATCGGCAACTGTCTTGATCGGCGAGTCCTGTGCTACGACGACGCCTTCGGCATGCGGCGTGGGCAACTCGTAGGCGGTGTAGACAAAATCGGCACCGGCTGCCTGCGCGAACACGGGCGGGGCTTCTCCTACGTAGCCAAAGTCGATGGCGCCGACATTGAGTCCTTCAAGCAATTGCGGCCCTGCCGGGAATTCGTTCCACAACACTTTGATGCCGAGCGGTGCAAGACGCTTTTCCAGCGCGCCATGCGCCTTCAGGAGCACCAGCGTGCTGGCTGCCTTCTGATAGCCGATCCTGAATTGATCGGGCTGGTATTTGGCCCAGGACGGCAAGGCGATGCCTGCCATGGTTGCGCCCAATGCGGCGATAAAAGTCCTGCGTCCGTTTTTTCTCGATACGTTCATTGCCATGCGTCCGGGGTGGTTGCGCATCGCGTGCTTTGGCCGGGCGTGGCGTCAAAGCCGGCCGCGATGAGCCAGGTCAGGGATCGCGCAACAATAGAACGTCGAACCGGCAACTACAACGAAGCAATGGAGATATGCTTATAGCTACGCCCCCGCGCTGTCATCGACCGGACGAAAGACTTGACCTACGTGTGTCGCAAGCGGGCCTTTTAGAAAGTGCCCGCTCGCCAGGCGTTGCTGCGGACGAGCGCGTAATGGTTCTCCTGGTATCGATTGCGTCGAATGAAGCTCAAAAGACTCTAGCGCTCCTGGTGCAATCAGACGTAGATGCCAGTATGAAAAACAGCAGCCACCCGGGTTGTTTGCGGCTCCTGAAGGCCTCAACGACTTGCCGCTTGCAGGCCGTATAAAAGTCCTTCATGTATCGATGGTCGATTTTGCCAGTCGGGATATGAGGCTCACCCAGTTTGCTATCGAGTGTTCGTTCGATTTCGTTTAAATGCCCGCTAGCCGGGATGCTCGACAGACGATCGTTGAGATTCAACCGTAGGGTGGGCGGCGGATTTGCAGGTCTCCAGGGCATTTGGCAACGTCTCTTGATTCTTGCAGTTTTGCGATCTTGAGTATCGCGGCGCTCAAGCGAGAACGATCATTCGACATATGCCAAGCAGCAGGCAATCGCTTTGGTCGAGGTTCACTTACTTGCCGTCAGATAGCGGCGATCCCTCGTCTTTCTTTTGCGCACCCCGATTCGTTACACTTCCTTGTTTGAACGCGTGCGCATCGGCAGGGCTGACGCGGGTATTACGCCCGGTGCCACGCAATCGGAGGCGAGCATGGCAAGTGAATGGGAATTGGTCGGAAGGTTGATGATCTCGGCGGCTTTGGGGAGCGTTATCGGTATTGAACGCGAACGCATGTCCTGGGCTGCGGGGCTTAGAACGCACATGCTGGTCTGCGTCGGGGCAACCCTGATCATGATCGTATCTGCCTATGGCTTCAGCGATGTACTGCGATCCGGCGTAGTCCTCGACCCATCGCGAATGGCGGCACAGGTTGTGTCGGGCATCGGCTTTCTGGGTGCCGGCGCAATCCTGGCGCGAGGGGAGGTGATCCGTGGCTTGACCACCGCCGCGAGCGTCTGGGCGGTTGCGGGCGTGGGCCTTGCGGTGGGTGGCGGCCTTTATACCGCGTCGATTGCAGCGACGATCATCATTCTGATCATCCTGGCTGGTATCAAGCCGCTCGAGAAGCGGTTTATCGGCAGCCGGCAGCGCCGGGAACTCGTTGTCCATACCAACAGGAATGCACTTTCCTTGGCTACGCTGCATGACACGTTGGGGGCGGGAACAGCACGCGTCAAGCAGTTCGTCATGCAACAAAAAGACGATTCGGATGAGATAGGCATTACCTTATCGAGGGTGACACCCGTCCAGTTTGAAGCGATATGCAAGCGTCTTCGAGCGGTCCCGGGTGTTCGTGAAGTCAAGGAAAGCGGAGACGAATCCGCTTGAAGCGCGGCGATCGCTCAAGTCACATCTCGAAGGAATTGCGTAGCATGAAGGATAGAGCAACGACGGTTTGCTGGAAGGGCAAGCAGATTCTGTTAGTCGCCAAAGCGCGCTCCAAATGGTCGTTGCCGGGCGGCAAGCAGGAGCGGGGCGAACAGATGGTCGATGCGGCAATCAGAGAGGTGCAGGAAGAAACGCGCCTCTTGATCGAGCGTCCACGGCTCGCGTGTCTGTTTGTCGATCCACGTGCTGCTCATCATGTCTTCGAAGTCGATGTCCACGTCAACGCAGTGGCAAAACCCAGCAATGAGATCAAGCATTGTCTCTGGGTCACGCCGGACCAGATCTCGACTCTGCGAACATCAAGCGGAACCCGAGAAATCATCGAACTCGTTGCTCGAAGCAGACGCCCAAGCCCGCCAGCGAATTGACTGCACCAATCTAGATAGCTTCTGCAAGCTGAAATCACTTGCGTGAACTGACCTGCGCCGCCTTGCCCGCCGCTGCGTAAAGATTCAACCTCGAATAAACGCCGAAGGCGGATCCATCGTCGAGAAAGCCACCGCCGGGACCTTCTGTCTCGGTCAGGATCTGATCGGCCTGGTCCAGCGTCAGCGACGGAAATGCGGTCGTCAGCAGGTAGCCCGCTTCGGGAGCGAGCTTCGCCACGTCCTCCAGGCGGTTTGCGTTTTCGGGGTATACGACGGGCAGGTTGTAGGTCTGCGTAACCGCATAGAACGCTTCGTTCATTGCGGGATTGCTGAAACGGCCGATGTCTTCACCAGCACATACTGCGATCGAGTTGCCACATCCTCCCTGCAATGCGGAGGTCAGCTCCGAGCGAGCTCTTGAGAGCGCTACCCGATAGTCGCTTATCACGGGAGCGTGTTTCAACGTGCGGCCAACGTAGGCCGGATCATTTGCCAGGAGATGTGCCAGGTCGTAAGTGGCCAGGGTTCGTCCGCCGAGAACGTCCATGGCGTAGTGAGCACCCATCAGGATACGGTCATTTCCATACTCAGCCGCACGCGCAATCATCTGCTGGAATCGCTCCGGCACGAGTTCGGCCAGGATCAAGGACCCCATGTAGCCATACGTCGTGTGGCCGCTCGGGAAGGACGGGCTGTCGATGAGATTCATGACCGGCCCCTGGTTGTAGACGGTATTGTCAGCGGGGACATGGAAGTAATCGAATCCAACGATGTGCTCTTGACTATGCTCGGTCTGGAATGGCCGGGAGTCGCCATAAGCGTCGGCGTTGGCGCTCCCGGCGGGGCGGCCGTAATTCGTGCCAAACGGATCAGGTGTGCCACCAATGCTTTTCAGGACGTTCCTGGCGTCTGCGGATACCGGTGTCTTTCCATCCGTCGTCGCGTTGGCAAAAAAGTATTTTCCCGAATTCGAGTCGTCGCCGGTGGTGGCGTTGGTGTACTTGATAAGGTCAGCAATCCCCTGCGACACGTTCGAATAGGTCTTGCGATCGTCGTAGTGAGCCCGAGCCTGATAGGCCGCACCGAGGGTCGTACCAAGACCGTCTGCGAGTTCGGCAAGGTTGCCGTCGGTGATGAACGCGTCCCGGAGGGCCTGCTGCTGCTGATCATTGAACGGAAGCAACGTAGGCTGCCGGATCGCGCCTGTCTGAATGCCGCCGGTGACCGTGTAATTGGCGCCAAGCGCCGCCTTGCCAGCCGGGGTATTTTCCAACACGGTAACAGGCGCCAATCCCTTCAGCACCGCCATATTCGTCTCGGTTTGTGCTTCGACGCGTAAAGGAATCAAAGCGCACACTACGATTAAACCGCAACCCGTCTTCTCGAACATGATAAGTCCTCCAGTCACCCGCAAGTTATGCGAAACCTCGGCTTTCTATCGTCGCAGGTGATGGGGATTGTAGCCAATACTTCGATGCAACCGCGCGAGCCACGCTGCGTGTGCTTGACCCTGAACCCGGCAACTGGGTGCCGGATCATCCCGGCATTGACTGTAACGTCGTCATCGTTGGAGGCGCGCAGACTGGCGGCGTCTTCGCGTTTGCGTTGCGTCGCGCGGGTGTGTGCAAGGTGACGGTCATCGACTCCGCAGCCGACAAAGCGAGCGCCGGTATCTGCGCCAAACCGTGCGCGCGTGAAAAAGTTGCGTAAACCGAAAACGCCGGTCTGCCCCGGGGCTGGGGGTCTGCGAATGCCTTCGTTTATTGCGGAGAGGTGTAAGGGTTCAGGGCAGCGCGTTCATCGATCGCCGGGAGCCCGCCTCTCGCGCGCCGAGCGCCATGGCGCCATCGCTTCAAACACCCCGTCGCGTCTCACCAGCGCGTGCAGAAGCGCAGCCGCCAGGTGCAATAGGATCAACGCAAAAAAGCATAACGCGAGCGCCCTGTGCGCATTCCACAGCAGCGAGTGCAACAGGTTGCTGTGCGGCAGGATGGGCGGCAAATGAATCCCGGCCACCACGACAGGATAGTCCGCGGCAGAGAGCATGCCCCATCCGATCAGCGGCAGCCCGATCATCAGCAAATAGAACGCGATATGCGAGAGATGGGCAGCGAGTTTCATGGGTTCCGGCATGGATGCCGGCAGCGGCGGTGCGCCGCGCGTCAGCCTGACCGCGAGGCGGATCAGCGCCAGCACGAGGATCACGATACCCAACGGCTTGTGGATGGACACCAGCGAAAGATAATCGGGACGAATGGTGGACACCATCCCGACACCGATGAACAGCATCGCCAGGATGCAGATTGCCATGAGCCAGTGAAGCGCGCGTTGCAGCGGTGTGAAGCGACCGTTGGTCGGGGTCATGGCGTGGCTCCTCCTGCCGGATGGCGCGGATAGTCCTTGTCCTCGGCGGTCCGCCGATCGAACGATACGGCATAGGCGGCTGAGCGAGCTGCAGGAAACGGATCGTCCGAGACATGCATGCCGCTTGGGAGAACCGTCGGGTCGAAGTTCAGGTCGCGGCACGGG
The DNA here is from genome assembly GCF_053574605.1 of Caballeronia sp. M23-90. Lineage (NCBI taxonomy): Bacteria > Pseudomonadati > Pseudomonadota > Betaproteobacteria > Burkholderiales > Burkholderiaceae > Caballeronia > Caballeronia sp. M23-90. The sequence continues at coordinate 12,004 of NZ_JBSIPA010000035.1, forward strand.
CCGTCAGGCTCGGGTTCGATCGCATTGACCACAAGGGTGCCGGCCTCCACCGTGCGTCGATCTTCCGGCCAGGCTTTGCTGGGATCGGCGGTCGGGTCGCCGGGATTGGCGAGTGTGACGACCATCGTCCATTTCTGGGGCGCGGTCTGAACGCGTTGCGTGATATCCGCGGCGAGAAAGTCGGCGTCACGTGCCTTCAACTGATCGGCGGATATTGCCTCGGGCCGAGCGGCGGGCACGAAGGACCAGCGCACCGTCTGGTCCTGTCCTGCAGCATTGGTGAAGACGAAGCTATTCAAGCTGTTATACCGCTCCTGTGCATAGGAACCCGTCCAGGGAGCGCTGCCGGCCCACTTGGCAAATACGCCGAATTCCGGGTGCGCCGCGATGAAGTTCTTCATGGCATCCGGGTCTTTCTTGTTGGCCGATGCCTTAAGCAGCCCGTAGAAGGCCTGGGGTGTTGCGACGGGAAAGAAAGGAAGGTCGATCATGGCCGAGCGCCATTCGCTTCCGTCCTGCGCGACCACACGCAGACTGAGGCCACGAACCCGAACCGTGGCATCGGGCGCTTTGGGATCTGGCGTACCGAGGTTGAAGCGGCCTGTGACCGGATACGAGCCGGCTGCGAACATCGGCGCTTTGGAGAGAGCGGCCGCCGCGCCATTCGATTCGAAGTTGCCGGTAAAGCAGATGCCCTTGGCATGATTGCGCCGGAAACCGAGCGCCGCGCCGCCCGGAGGCGCCAGACTGTCGACGATCTTCGCCGGTGTCAGGCGCCCGGGCGTGAGCCAGCCGGCCGTAAAGGCGAAGGCCGCGATCAATGCAATCACGATGATCGCAATCAGCACCAGCGAACGGACTGCTGACGGACGGGAAGTCGGTGTCTCGGCCATCGATCTCTCCAAATCAATGATTCGGCTAGGCAGATATCAAGCAGGGTGGCGCTAATAGTGCCATTGATCGGAGGCGCGTGCCAAGCGCAACCGCGCGATGCGCCTTCATGACGTCAGCAGGTCTCGACCCGGGCTGGTATCGTTCGCGGACTGTTGCCGTCAATTACTCATATGCCTGAACTCACTGACAAGTCTCATCGCAGGCGCTCGTTTATTGCGGACACAACGGCTCTGATCCTGTTCTTCACCACGACGGGTTTCATCAACGAGCGGTTTATCGCGGGGATGAACTGGGATCAGGTCCTGCATGCACGGCTGCTGGGCGCCGCCTTGATGGTTCCCGTGGGGCGCCCGTATGGCGTCTGGCGGGACTACGTCATGCGACACGCCAGATCCGATAACCGGCTGTCGCAGGTTCTTTGGGACAGCGTTGCGCTTGTGAGCTTCCAGGTCCCGATCTACGCTGCAATCATCGCGGTGAGCGGCGCTTCCGGGCGCGGTTTATGGCTCGGGATTCTAGGAGCAACTGTCATGATGCTCGTCCTGGGGCGTCCGTACGGCGCCTTTTTGAATGCGGTAAGAAAGCTTTTCGGCCTGCCTCCAGGGGGAGACAGGCCGATGAGCCTCGCCAGCTAGTCTTGAGGTTGCTTCCGGTTCACGAGCCGCGGCCCCGCTTCAAACCTCAACCACGATCTTCCCAAACTGACCGTTGGTTTCCAGATAACGATGCGCGTCCACCATTTCATCGAACGTGAAAGTACGGTCGATGACCGGCTTGAGCGCGCCGCTCTCGAAACCCTTCAGCACATACTCGACGGCCGCTTTCCTGCGGGTTTCGTCGCCGCTCGTCAGCCAGATGTTGTGCGCCTTCACCGTCAGCACCTTCGCGATCATCTCGAGCACGGGCAGCGGCGTGACGTCCTCGCTGAGCGCGCCATAGATGTACGCGATACCCCCGAATGACAATGCCGATATCAGCTTCGCGAAGTTCGGACCGCCGACGGGATCGAAGGCCACGCGTGCGCCTTTTCCGTCGGTGATGCGCATGATTTCATCGAGCAGGCTGGTTTCGTCGGTGACGATCACGTGCGCCGCGCCTGCATCGAGCAATTGCTGTCTCTTCTCGGCGGTGCGCGTGAGCGCAATGGACGTCGCGCCGGCGTAGTTGGCAATCTGGATGGCGGCCAGTCCCACACTGCTCGACGCCGCAGGCACGATCACAAAATCACCCTTGGTCACCTTGGCATCTTCGACCAGCGCGCCGTACGCCGTGACGAACATCATCCAGACCGATGCAGCCTCGCTGAACGAAAGAGATTCCGGATGCTTCACGACCGCATAGTCCGGCGCGATGATCGTCTCGCCATAGGTGAAGTACTGGTTCATCGAAAACGATGGGATGACGTCTACCTTGTCGCCGGGCGCAAATCCCGTGACGTTGCTGCCGACCGCATCCACAATGCCGGCCGCCTCGTAGCCAAGACCCGCCGGAAACTTGACGGGCTCGATGTATGCGTCGAGGCGCCACATCGATTCCGCGCGATTGAGGCCAATTGCCTTTACGTTGATGCGGAGTTCATCGGGGCCGGGGGCGGGGACGTCGGTATCGATGAATTCGAGCACTTCGGGACCACCGGCTTTCGCAAATTTGATTGTCCGTGACATGGAAATCTCCAGAAGAAATAGGGTGAAACTACGCGTTATATACAGTAGAGCATCGAGCGAAACGCTGCTTTTCGTACTGCCCTAGGCTTGGGCTCCAGGCCTCGCCGATACCTCGTCGTACCATCGGCGCAAGGCTGCATGCCCATCGGGGATCGGCATTTTCAATGCGTTGGCCGCGAAGTCGATTGTCACGTTGATTGCAGCCTAGTTTTCAGCCAGATCGAAAGGGCGGCTTGCACTCGCGGAATTTCCAGCCGCTCAACCGCCCGGCAGCAGGCTGCGCGGCGGTTCGGGACCACGGTGAAAACGGAGAATAAGTAATATAATCAACAGGAAATTGCTGGTTCACGGTCTCGCGGGAAGCAATTCCCGGCAAGACGCGCAACACAGGTTTCATACAATCGGCACATTGTTCATGAGGGGCCTGTTTAATCCATGGGGAGTTCTCCCGGCGCTTACAACGACCGCGACGCGTATGAGAATAGCGACGACGAGGCGTTGATATCAGTGACCATCGCGGAAAATCCAGTCGCGACGGGCCACGGGATCAAGCCGCCACGCAATGCTTCGCCCTCCTCTGTAGCGTGGATTGCCCCCGGACAAACCGTCGAAATAGGCGATATCTCCATCTCCGGCGGCATGTTCTATCTCGGCGATGTGCACCGCTCGACGCCCCGGTCAATCGAAGCGTGTGTGATCGACCCGCGCGCCGATGTGGCCGACATGGGCGCGAATCAGATCGCGGCGCTCGGTTCCAAGGAATTGAGTTACGGCACGCTGACGGCCGAGCAGCGGCGGACCTATCTGGAATGGCTCTGCTCGGACCGCAAGAAATCCGACATCCATACCGGCTACCTGTTTTTCTATCTATACGGTCTTGAACGACGGGTGCTCGTGGATGGCGCGGCAGGAAAGGTCGGCGAAACCGAATTCGCCGATATTGCGCGCGAACTGCGCCGTCTGTTGAACATCGATGCAAATTATTCGTGGCAAAAGCATCTGCGCAATCTGCTTGAATCGGTCGGGCTGATGTCATCGCGCAACGGAAAGATGTACAACAAACCCGCACCGCGCGGCATGGCAATCGGCTATCAGGTTCCCATGGACGTGCGCGTCGCGTTCGCACAAGCCGCCGTCGATAAACACCCTGTCCCCGCCGGCTGGGCGCTCGCCTGGGCGAAGATGGACCCGTTGCTCGTGCGCCGTGCGGCCGTGACGCGTTGCCCCGAAGAGTTCGACAAGGTGTTCGTTCGCAAGTACGCCGAGCGTTTTAAGAATGGCATGCTGCTTTCGGTGAATCGCACGACGCTTGAAGTCCGGCCCGATCCTGCGTTCAGCGCGCTCAGGAACTTGCCGGTGCCGGGGTTCCTTGTCGGATTGCCGGATATCGGCGCGATCAACGGGCCGCGCGGCCGGCTGCAATCGCTGATGAACGAATCGGCGAGTGCGCTCGACTCATATAGCCGCTATCTGGGCAGGTTTCCGGGCGCGGCGGGAACGCTCGATGCGACGCTGATGTTGCCCATCGAATTGTGGCCGGACGCCATGCAGCACGCGCTCGATGCGCTCGCCGACGAAGTCCGGCATGGGCCAATCGGCGTGTCGACTTTCGGCGAACTTCTTGGGCGATTCAAATTCACGGGGAACGTGACGCGCGACAAGATGACTGCGTTTTGCACGGTGCTGTCAAAGGCGGGTATTGCGATCGAGCCCGATGTCAGGCTCGGCGCCCGCACGCCGAAACCGGGTGATGCGCTGGCGCTGTTTGCCACGACGGCCGGGGCCGACGTTTTGCTTGCCGATGACGCGTACTCAGTCGCAACCGTCATGATCGATCTCGCCGCAGCCGTGGCCGTGGCCGACGGCACCGCGTCAGATGCCGGAATTTCGGCGATCGATAATCGGATCGGCACGTGGCCGGAGGCATCGGAAGAACTTAAGCTGCGGTTGAAAGCGCGAAGCCGTGTGCAGCTTGCGCAGCGTGCCGCGATTGCAGGATTCAGGAAGCGGCTGGAGCCGTTGGCCGCGAACCTTCGAAACGATCTTGCGGCATTGCTCGTGCAAGTGGCCAACGCGGATGACGTTGTATCGCGGGAAAAAGTGAAGGCGCTGGAGAAGGTGTACCGGATGATGGGTATCGATACACAGCGTCTTTACAGCGCCCTGCATCAGGACGCGGGCACTGCGAAACCTGCAGCGAGCTTTACGCTCGACCCCGCGCGGATCGCGGCGTTGAAGCACGAAACGGCAAGGGTATCGGCGATTCTCGCTGACGTATTCGTGGAAGAGCAGCACGCCCCGGTGGCTTCGAAAGCAGCCGAGCCGGAGCAACCGCCGCTTATCGGACTCGACGATGCCCACTCGACCTTCCTGCGCCTGCTCGTCACGCGTGTCTCGTGGACGCGGGCCGAGCTGGAGGACGCGGCATCGAAGCTCGACCTGATGCTCGATGGCGCTATGGAACAGGTCAACGAGGCGTCGCTCGATCACTGGGACGAGCCGCTGACAGACGGGGATGACCCGGTAGAAATCAATCAGGAATTAGCTCAAAGGCTGGCTGCATGACAACGATTCGCCCAAGGGACCGTGACGCGGTCCTGCAATCCCTTCGCGCCGGCGTGGTGCCGCGCATTGGGCAACATCTGATCCAGGTCGGCCGGGCGAGGGAACTCGACGCGCTGATGAAGGACATCGACCGCGTGGCCGATGGCGGCTCGAGTTTTCGTATCGTCGTGGGCGAGTATGGCGCGGGTAAGACGTTCTTCCTGAACCTCGTGCGCGCGATCGCGCTGGAAAAGAAACTCGTGACCGTGCATGCCGACCTGAATCCGGACCGCCGGCTGCATGCGTCTGGCGGCCAGGCACGTTCGCTCTACGCGGAGCTGGTCAAGAACATGTCCACACGCACGAAGCCCGAAGGCGGCGCGCTGGCGGGTGTGGTGGAGAAGTTCATCGGACAGGCGAAGACTGAAGCGAAGGCCTCGGGCAGGACCAGCGAAGAAGTGATCCGCGCCCAGTTGAGCCAGTTGACCGAGATGGTCAACGGCTACGATTTCTCGGATGTGATCGCAGCGTATTGCCGTGGCTTCGAAGATGGCAACGAACAACTCAAGAGCGACGCGGTCCGCTGGCTGCGCGGCGAATTTTCTACACGCACCGACGCTCGCGCGGCGCTCGGTGTTCGCACTATCGTCGACGATGCAACCATCTACGACCAGTTGAAGCTGCTCGGCCGTTTCGTGCGCATGGCAGGGTATAGCGGCCTGATGGTCTGTCTCGACGAACTCGTGAACCTGTACAAGCTGTCCAACGTGTCGGCGCGCAATTCGAACTACGAACAGATACTGCGCATCCTGAACGACTCGCTGCAGGGCTCGGCTGTTGGTCTCGGTTTCGTGCTGGGCGGCACGCCCGAATTTCTGCTCGATACCAAACGCGGCCTCTACAGTTATCCCGCACTGCAATCGCGTCTTGCCGAGAACGCGTTTGCGACTAATGGTCTGGTCGATTACAGCGGACCTGTCATCAGGCTCGCAAGCCTCACGCCGGAAGACTTCTACGTGCTGCTCGACAAGATCCGGATGGTGTATGCCTTCGGGGACGCCAGCAAGGCGCTCGTGCCCGAAGAAGCGATCCCGGCATTCATGAAGCACTGCGCGGCGCGTCTTGGCGAGGCCTATTTCCGTACACCGCGAACCACGATCACGGCGTTTATCAATTTCCTCGCCGTCCTCGAGCAGAATCCAGGGCGCGACTGGCGCGATCTGATCGATGCGTTGACCATCGAGCGCGACGACGGTGGCAGCACGTCCAACGTTCCCGCTTCACCCACCGACGGTGACGATGAACTCGCCAGCTTCCGGCTCGACTGATTCCCGAAGTTTCGACCTGCTCGACGAACGCATCCGCCGATGGATCTGGCAGGAGGGCTGGACCGAGTTGCGCGACGCGCAGGAGCGCTCGGTTCCTGCGCTGATCGACGCGGATCGCGATGTGATCATTGCCGCAGCGACAGCCGCCGGTAAAACAGAAGCGGCGTTCTTCCCGATCCTTTCGAACCTGCTGCGCGATGAACCCGTCGCGTCCAGCGTGCTGTACATCAGCCCGCTGAAGGCATTGATCAACGATCAGTGGTCGCGGCTAGAGGGTTTGTGCGAGACGCTGGAGATTCCCGTAGTCGGGTGGCATGGCGATGTATCGGCGAGCCGTAAGCAGCGCTTTTTGAAGAAGCCATCGGGCATTTTGCTCATCACGCCCGAATCGCTCGAGGCCATGTTCGTCACGCGCGGATCTTCGCTTGCCAACACTTTCGGTTCCCTCCGATACATCGTCGTGGATGAGCTGCATGCGTTCATTGGCTCCGAGCGTGGCATGCAACTGCAGTCGCTGCTCAAACGCGTGGATCGCGTATGCGGCCGATTCGTGCCGCGCGTGGGATTATCGGCGACGCTCGGCGACATGCAGCTTGCCGCGCAATTTCTGAGGCCGAAGGCGGAGAAGCCGGTTGAGATCATCGAGTCGAAAGGGAGTTCGCGGGAGATACGGCTCATCATCAAGGGCTTCGTGCAGACGCCGGCGCGTGTTGACGCGCAACCCGATATCCGCAGTCCGCAACTCGAAGACGCCGTGCCTGGCAGCACGCTTGAAATCGCGAACCAGATGTACCTCGCGCTGCGTGGTGCAAACAACCTCGTGTTCCCGAACAGCCGGCGGCAGGTCGAGCTTTATGCCGACCTGTTGCGCCGCGCATGCGAACGCGACGGTCATCCGAACGAGTTCTGGCCGCACCACGGCAGTCTTTCGAAGGAGCTGCGCGAAGACGCCGAAAACGCGCTGCGTTCGGGCGACCGGCCAGCGACGGCGGTGTGTACATCGACGCTTGAACTTGGTATCGACATTGGCGCGGTGAAAAGTGTCGCGCAAGTGGGGCCGCCGCCATCGGTGGCTGCGCTCATGCAGCGATTAGGACGCTCGGGACGCCGCAAAGACGAGCCGGCGATCCTGCGCAGCTACTGCGTGGAAGCCGAACTTCACGCGCATTCTGGTTTCTCCGATCGCATCCGTGAAGGGCTCGTCCAGTCGATAGCCGGCGTTTTCCTGCTGCAGAAAAAATGGGTCGAACCGCCGAGGGCGCGTGGTCTGCATGCATCGACTTTTGTGCAGCAAGTGATGTCCGTGATCGCGGAACGCGGCGGCGCGACGGCGACAGGGTTGTGGGAGACGCTGGTCGAAAACGGTCCCTTCGACATGATCGATAAACCCACGTTCGCCGCCATCCTGCGCAGCCTCGGCAAAGCCGACCTGATCGTGCAGGAGAAAAGCGGCTTGCTGCTGCATGGCGTGCGCGGCGAGAAGCTCGTCAATCACTACGAATTCTATGCATCGTTTTCCAGCGATGACGAATTTCGTATCGTGGCCGGCAGCAAGCAGCTTGGATCCTTGCCCGTCGCGCGTCCTTTGATCCCGGGGCAGGGCATCATCTTCGGCGGTCAGCGCTGGCGTGTGCTGGAAGTCGATCCTGAGCGCAAGACGGTGTTTGTATCGGCGGATCGTGGCGGCGCGCCGCCTGTCTTCGATGGCACCAGCGCGATGGTCCACGACGAAGTTCGCCGCGAGATGAAGCGCGTTCTGGCGGATGACCAGCCGGTGGTTTTCATCGATACAAAAGCGGCGAAGCTTCTTGAAGAAGGGCGCAAGTACTTTGCCGCCGCCGATCTGGCAAACAAGTCGATATTTGGCGAAGGCAATCACGTCATGCTTGCGACGTGGGCGGGTGATTGGGTGAACGACGCGCTGGTCGTGCTGCTGCGCGCTGAAAATCTCGATGCCTGGAACCAGGGGGCGGTTGTGAGCATCACCGGGTCGAAGTTCGAGACGGTGATGAGCGTGCTGCAGAAGATCGGTACGCGCACGGCTTCGGATTTGACGCGCGCGTTGAGCGTGATCCAGAACGTCGAGAACGAAAAGTGGGACTGGGCCCTTCCCGACGATGTCAAACGCGCGGCTTTTGCTTCGTTGAGACTGGATATGCAGGGCGGGGTCGAGATGGCCCGGCGATTGGTGGCGGAGAATCAGGGGCGGTTGTGAGAATTGGTCCGATTGAGAGATCCGCTCACATCCATTCCTCGACGTTTCGCCAAGCCTCGCCGCGTGACGAAACCAACGTTCCCTAGGAAAATTGCCCCTTGTCCTGTCGATGTGTGCGTCCAACGTGACGCGGTGAAGGGTCAATGCATTTCCCCGGTTCGCTGAAACCGTGCCGTCTCTGCGAGGCCCCACCTCAATGAGGCAAGCCGGTCTTCAGTTCTTCTTGCACGAGGAAATCGGCCGCGATTTTGTTGTAGCCCGAGGGCATCGCATCGTCTACGTCTCCAACGTTGTGAACCGCGGCAAAATAGACTACGCCGTTGTATTCGGCATATGCTTGTTGGTTGCTTGTGAGCAGATAACGATAGCCGCCCAAAGTCTGGACTGTGCCGCCGTAGTACGCCTGAGTCTGTTCCAGCGTAGTGAACACCTTGACCCTGCTCGCGGTGTTGAAGGACACGTGAGAAACCAACACCTTGGCGGTCTGGCGATAGGTCTGCGCGCCAGCGGGCATCGGGGTCGTGTCACTGCCGAGCAAGACAGTCAGGCCGTTGCCTCCTGCCTCGTCCCGTCCTGCTACATAACTGACACGTTGTCCCGCTACATCCTCTGCAGTCAGCGTGATTTCGTAAAGCGGCGCCGATATGCCATTCGGCCCCCACTGATAGCCCTGTGGCAGTTGCTGGAAGATGCGGGCACCGCCGAGTCCACTTGATTCGGGACCGGACGATATGAATAGGCCCTCGGCCGTGAGATAGAGTCCTTGATTATTCGCGACATACGGGCCGAGGATGGCTGTAGGAGTCGTACTGAAGTTCGTGTTTGCGTCTGCAGTCACGTAAATGCGTACCTGCCCGGTAGCTGTCGGATAAAACGCATCTGCATAGTTTGCGGCGAACTGATAATAGCCCGCACCGGTGCCATCCAGAAATATGCCATCAAAGAAGCTCGGGTTTGCGGCCGCTGTGTCCGCTGCAGAAGTATCCGGAGAACCGGATGGCGTCAGGGCCGTGTTCGAGGTGGAGGAAGGGTTGTCACTGTTGCCACCGCCGCAGGCAGTCAACATGGCAACGAGCGCCAAGGCTGTCGCTATTGTAGCCTTGCGCGAAACATTATATTTTGGATACCTTAAGTTTAACATGTTGCTATTCCTTTATTGAATACGCCCTTCGGGGCAGTGGGTGTGGTGTAGTTGTGATACGTGCCGGGTTGTTAGAACTGCGCTGTAGCCTGCACCCCGACCGTCACGCGCGAGGTCGGAAATCCGCTGGGCTTATAGACTGGTGTTCCGACGAACAGGTCATAAGAAAGTCCAACAAAGCGCGACGGCAGACCGCCTCGAATGCCGATCACCGCACCTGCTAGTTGAGTCCCTGCGAGAAATGCCGTATTTGGTCCGAACACGCGCCCGTAGTCGATGCCTGCGTATAACGTCTGTCCCGTCTGCAAAACTGGCCACTGCAGTTCGTTGCGCCAGTAAAACCCTCGCTCCGCGGCGAGCATCGTTTCACCGTCGAAGCCACGCACGGTGTATCGGCTGCCGATGGTCAGATCGTCCAGATAGAGCAACGTGTCGTTGGTGAACTGCGCGTGTAGCGTCGTAATGTAGCGGAATGTTTGTTTGGCAACGGCGAACGGCACGAAAAGATTCGCATCGAGCACGGCCATGTGAAAGCGGTATGTCGGACCGTTGGGCAGCGGATCATCTGTCGCGCCTAGTCCACCGATGCCCTGACGGTACGCGAGGGTTCCGTCGAACTGCGAGGCTCCGAAGTAATGACGGTCTGTGAGGCCAGCTTCTATGAACGTGTTGTTGCGCCGCTGTTGCGGTATGTCGGTGTCGTCGATGAAGCTTTCGCCAAAGCGTTTGATTAGCTGAAACTCCAAGCCAAACACATCGCTCTGGCCGCGGCTCAGCACGCGCGCCAGTCGGAGCACGGCGGTCTGCGAATTGCCGCTCGTTACGAACGTCTGGTTGACGCCCGCGATCTGCTGGTAGTAGGTGTTCGTGTTTCCAGAAAGCGTCGCTAGCCAGTATCCCCATGGAACGGAGTACGAACCATTAAAGCCGTGCGAACCGAGCGACTTGTTGCCGAACGACAGGTCCTGATTTGCGCCTACCGTGAAGACGTCGTTCAGGCCGAGCGGGTTATCGATGCCGAGGCTCATGTTGCCTTGCCATTTGCCGGTCGCGTCGGTGCCCGAGTTATCGATGGATGCAACGAAGCTCCATGGCTTCGAACGCTTGACGGTCACGACGACGTCGCTTTCGCCGGGATTGCCGGTCGGCTCGATCTTCATGTCCACGTCCTGCGATGCGACGCGCTTCATTTGCTCGAGACCTTGTTCGAGGTCGCGCAAGTTCAACAGATCGCCGTCACGGGCGGGGAACGCGGATTTGACGGTACCGCGTGTGTCGGGGTCGGCGAAACGGAGCTGGCGCACGAGGCCGGGAACTAGCGCGAAGGCGAGCGTGCGTTTCGAGAGGTCCTGCTCGGGCACCAGGAGCCGTGTGGTTACGTAGCCACGCGAAAGGATCGTCTGCTGCAACGCCTTCGTCAGGATGTCGATACCGGTTTTGCCAATGCATTGGCCCTCGTAGTGGTCGAGCCACTCGCGATCGAAGGCGAAGGGGTCCAGTGGTAGAGCCGAGGCTCCCTTGGTGTGGAGGGCGTCGGGCAGCGTTGCGGGTACATCGAGCGTGAACGTGTCGATGCGGAAGCACGGTTCTTCTTTTGGAAGAGGCGGAAATTCTTCGAACGTCGGAAGAGTCGAGCGTACCGCGGGCGCTTGCACGGTTGCCTCGCGCTGCTGTGCGTCCCGTTGCTGCTGAATTTGCTGGTTCTGTTCGGCGTTAGCGCGGGCGGCGGCGGCTTCGTCGGCGGGCGTGGGCGCGTGCTGCGCGTTCGACGCGAGCGATACAAAGGCCGTGAGCGGCAATGCTGCCAGTCTTTTTCGAATTTTCATCTTGTGAGTAGTCAGGTGCTCGGGAGAAACAGTTGTGTGGTGTTGCCGTGTTTGTTCATAAGAGGCTTATTACCCGATTTTTTTCGCGAGACCGACGAACACATTCCGAAACGCTTCCCAAAATCAACATCGTGCTGAGGCCTGGAACGAGGCTCGCATAATTTGCACCGCGAAAACCTGCGCAAGGCTGGGTTGCTGTCAGTGCTCCTCTGTCGAACAGGAGCTTTGACATGTCTTCAACGCTCTTATCTCTTTAGCTAGTTGATAACTGATTCCGCAAAAAAATATCAAGAACAATGGCATACCGACCAGTAGAATCTTCCAGTCCGATCCATTCATAACAGAAACGGCCAAAGTGAAGCCCATCGTGGCTCCAAGAGACAGATAGGCCTTTAAAAATCGCTTTGCAATTAGTCGCTTTTCATCTCGCATCATTTTTTGGATTCTGGTTATTTTGAATATAGTTTTGCAGTGGACCTGCCATCCCCTGAATTAGCTGGTTATCGTGCCGTCGGGATTCACACCCGCGCCAAGCGTGCCCGTCGATGCAACGCTACCCGCATGAACCGTCGTATTCTGCTGCGCGGCGAGCACGCCGCTATTCGTGAGCGCACCCGATGTGGTCGCCGAGACATTCTGCTGCGCGTAAGTCGTACCACTGTTCTCGATGCCATCGCGTGCCGACAGCGCCATATTGCCGCTCGCGTTGGTCTGTCCGGCAAGGACGAGCTTGCCCTGTGTCGTGAGTATCAGATCGCCGGCCTGTGCGGCGAGCACGCCTTTAGTTGATACCCCTACACCATTTTCAGTCCCAACTAAAACAATACGATTGCTGTACATTCCACCCAGATTACTCACGTCAATAGACACGCCGGGGGTGGGCCCTTCGCCGGCGATCGGCGTTGCATTGAGCGTGCCATGGTTGACGCTGTTCGCGCCTGTGACGACGTTCAAATTCTTCGCATAGATTGCCGCGTTCGCCTGCACAGCACGTGCAATCAGATCCACCTGATCGATATCCGCCGCGTTCAGTCCCGCACCTTGCACGCTGATGTTGCCGTGCGTGACGTTAAAGCCCGAGAGCGAGCCGTCGGGTGCGAAGTTCGGTGTACCGGTCGTGAGGATTGCGCGCGACGTGTTGATGAAGCCGCCACCGTTCACGCTGATGCCCGAGCCATTCGCGATCACCACTTCGGCACGTTGCCCGGCGACCTCAAGACGCCCATTGATCTGGCTCGCCGCGCTGCTGTTCACCTGATTGACAATGACGCGCGCAGACTGACCGGGACCGAAGTTCGGATTGCCGTTGATCATGCCCGCCTGCTGCGTCTGCACGATGGTCGGCGAGTTGTTCAGGATGGCGCCGTTCTTCTGAACATCGAACTGGCCGTAGGTATTCATCGAAACACCGGCGCCTGATGGCCGGTTGATGTTGACCTGCGGTAATCCGTTTTGCGTGGCGATGACGCCAGGCGCGTTAGCACCGCCGGGAACGATTTGCGCGCTCGACCACGAGGGGAGCACGCCAAGTAACACAAGAGCAGCAAACGCGATCTGTCGCAGCGTGAAATTCGCACTATGTGATTCCCCGCTGCGTACCGAACTCTGTCCCACTTCCTTACCCGTGGCCGTGGCGGTTTCCTCAACCGCAACGAGCATGTTCCTCAGTCGGCTGAATATAAGCCGATAATTATTCTTGTTCATCCGGTCTGTTTGTATTGCTAATCTTTGTCGACCGACAAAATACCGCTAGATGAACTGAATAGGTCAAAACCGACAATCAGCCGGAGCCGAAAACAACGGATTCAATTAAATCGGATTTCTCTTATTGAGGATTCGCTCGCGAGTTGCCTCTACCGCCCGTACGGATACGGGCGCTCGGAATCACCGCTACTTGCGCAACAACCGCAACCCGTTACCAACCACCAGCAAGCTCGCGCCGACATCGGCGAAAACGGCCATCCACATCGTTCCCAAACCGATGAGCGTCAGCGTCAGGAACACCGCCTTGATCGCCAGCGCCAGCACGATGTTCTGAATCAGGATGACGTGCGTCGCCTTTGACAAACGCACGAAAGCCGGAATCTTGCGGAGGTCGTCGTCCATGAGCGCGACGTCCGCGGTCTCAATGGCTGTGTCGGTTCCCATGGCGCCCATCGCAAAGCCGATGTTCGCGCGTGCAAGCGCCGGGGCGTCGTTGATGCCGTCGCCCACCATCCCGACGACCGACCCATCGGCGCCGAGATCGACGATCGCCTTGAGTTTGTCTTCGGGAAGCTGATTGCCGCGTGCTTCATCGATACCGACTTGCTGCGCGATCGTCTTCGCTGAGTGCGGATTGTCGCCCGTCAGCATGGCGGTACGAATGCCGAGGCTATGCAGATCATCGATTGCTTCGCGGCTCGTGTCCTTGACCGTATCGGCGACGGCGTAGAGCGCCAGCACCTCGCGTTCGTTGCTCAACGCAACAACGGTCTTGCCTTCGCGCTCGAGTGCTTCGAGGCGCAGTTCAAGAGAAGGCGAGCACAAGCCGGATTCCTCCACCATCCGATGATTGCCGAGCGAATACGAGCGGCCTTCGATCACCCCGCGCACGCCGCGTCCGGCAATGGCCTCGAATTCATCGACCATGTGAAGCTCGACTAGATCCTCTTGCGCCGATCGCGCGATCGATTGCGACACCGGATGATCCGATCTTGCGGCAAGGCTTGCGGCGATCCGGCGGTTCTCTGCGGAACCCTCTCCGTTGATAAGTTCGGCATCGGTTTGTACGGGCTTGCCGTGCGTGATGGTGCCGGTCTTGTCGAGCGCGAGCCACGCGAGCTTGCGGCCTTCTTCCAGATACACGCCGCCCTTGACCAGGATGCCTTTGCGCGCCGCCGCGGCAAGGCCGCTCACGATCGTCACCGGAGTCGAAATGACGAGCGCGCAGGGGCACGCGATCACGAGCAGGACGAGTGCCTTATAGATCCAGTCGTGCCAGCTTCCGCCCGCGAGAAGCGGCGGGAGGATCGCCACAGCGAGTGCGATTGCGAACACGATCGGGGTATAGACCCGAGCGAACTGGTCGACAAACCTTTGCGTCGGCGCCTTTGCGCCTTGCGCTTCTTCGACCACATGAATGATGCGCGCGAGCGTCGTGTTGCCGGCGACGGCCGTCACCGCGAACTCGAGCGATCCTGCCTCGTTGATGGTGCCGGCGAAGACCGCATCGCCCTCGGCTTTATCGACGGGAAGGCTTTCGCCGGTGATCGGCGCCTGATTGACCGTCGAACGGCCGGCAAGCACGGTGCCATCCAGACCGATACGCTCGCCGGGTTTGATGCGAACCACCGATCCGACAGATACTGTCTTTGCATCGATATCGGCCCACGTGCCGTCCGCCTGACGCACGGTCGCCGTTTCAGGCGTGAGTTGCATGAGTCCTTGAATGGCGTTGCGCGCGCGATCGAGCGATTTCGCTTCGATGAGCTCGGCAACCGTAAAGAGGACCATGACCATGGCCGCTTCGGGCCATTGCCTGAGAACCAGCGCGCCGGTCACGGCAATGCTCATCAGCGCGTTGATATTGAGGTTGCCGTTGGAAAGCGCAACCCAGCCCTTCTTGTAGGTGGTCACACCGCAGGCGAGCACGGCGATGATCGCCAGCGCCGCCGACAGCCACGTCGAGGCGCCAAGCCA
>NZ_JBSIPA010000360.1:0-6862 GCF_053574605.1 Caballeronia sp. M23-90
TGTCGGCTCGGCGCCGCGCCGGCCGCGCTCGAACAATCGCACGCCTAGAATGGATTCCAGCTCGGCAATAGTCTTCGATACCGCCGGCTGCGTGATCGACAGGCTGTCCGCCGCGCGTTGCACGCTCCCGAACTGGGTCACGGCAAGAAAGCATTGCAGGTGCCGGAACTTGATCCGGCCGCTGGTCAGGCTGCCCAGTTCCGCGGCCGACGCAGCGCCAAGAGAGGATTCGTTATCCATCACGATCAGTTATGTCTGAATGCATAAAACGTCATTTTCCATAACTTCACCGCTTCGATAAAGTGTTGATTCACATTTTAAAAGCCGGAGACAAAAATGGATGCTCCCTCATCACTCCTGAGCCCGCGCGACTGGGATTCGCACCCGCCTTACTCCTATCCGGGCTACAAGTCGTCGGTATTACGCAGCCCTTCACGGCCGCTGATTCCGCTCAAGGAAAAACTGAAGGACCGCCGCGTGCCCGTCTACGGCGCGGAAGATCTCGGCAAACTGGATCATGACCTGACCCGCAACGCCGCCAGAAACGGCGCGCCGCTCGGCGAACGCATCATCGTGACGGGGCGCGTGATGGACGAACGCGGGCGGCCGATGCGCAATACGCTGGTCGAAATCTGGCAAGCGAACGCTGCCGGACGTTACGTTCACAAGGCCGATCAGCACGACGCGCCGCTCGACCCCAACTTCCTCGGCGCGGGGCGTTGCATGACGGACAACGACGGGCGGTATCGATTCCTGACGATCAAACCCGGCGCGTATCCGTGGGGCAACCATTCGAACGCATGGCGTCCGAACCACATCCATTTTTCGCTCTTCGGCGAATATTTCGGCTCACGGCTCGTCACGCAGATGTACTTCCCGGGCGACCCGCTGCTCGCGCTCGACCCGATCTTCCAGGGCACGCCGGAACACGCGCGCAACCGGCTGGTCTCGCGATTTTCCATCGATACGACCGAGGAAGCCTATGCGCTCGGTTACGAGTTCGACATCGTGCTGCGCGGCCCGAACCAGACCCCGACGGAGGCTTGAACATGACGACCTTTAGCCAGACGCCCTCGCAAACCGTCGGACCGTACTTCGCTTACGGCTTGTGTCCCGAACAGTACAACTTCGACCTGAAGAGCTTGTTCACGCCATCGATTGCAGACCGGGAATCGGCAGGACAGCACATCAGCATCGTCGGACAGGTTTTCGATGGCGACGAAAAAGTGATCGGCGACGCGGTGATCGAGATGGTTCAAGCCGACTCGACCGGCCGTTATGTCACCACAGTGGCCGAGGCACGCGAGTCCGGTTTCCGCGGCTTCGCGCGGGTCGGCACGGGCACCGATCCCGAGCTTCGCTACGTGGTCGATACAGTCAAGCCGGGCAGCACGGGCAGTGATTCGGCGCCGCATATCGATGTGATCGTGCTGATGCGCGGCATGCTGCTGCATGCATACACGCGCCTTTATTTCGACGATGAAACGGAAGCCAACGCCGGCGACGACGTGCTCGCGCTAGTTCCCGCAGAGCGGCGCGCAACGCTGATTGCGAAGCGTGAATCGGGGACATCGAACACGATTTACAGGTTCGATATCCATCTGCAAGGTCCCAAAGAGACGGTGTTCTTCGATCTTTGAAGCGTCGCGCCATGCGGTAAAAACGGACGTCCGGCATCGATGGTTTATGATGTCGGACGCTCGAACCCGCCTGCACTGCGCCATGAAAGACGATCAAACTCCCAGCCCGCTATACCTCAAGCTTTTCTCCGAAACTGCCCAGATCGAATGGTCCGAGCTGGAGCGATTCTTCGCGCGCGGCGTGTTGCTGAAAGTGGCGCGCGACATCGATCTGGTCAGTGTGGCTGAAGCCGTTGCCGGCGACGATACGAAGCGCGTGACCGAGTGGTTGTCATCAGGCCTGCTCGAACGCACGACGGCAGAAACCGCCGCTGATCTGGCGGACCGTAATCCCGAGTTGTGGGCCGTGGTGGTGTCGCCGTGGGTTTGCGTGCAGGAACGCGGCTAGACACATTACCGTTTAGCGTGTCGTCAGCTTCCGCCATAAGGTCGTCTTGCTGATTCCCAGCGCCTTCGCCGTCCTCCCGCGATCGCCGCCGAACGAATCCAGCATCGTTCGGATCTCATCGGCCTGCAACTTGCGGCTGCGCGCCTTGAGCGATTCCTGATTCGAATTCATTGTTTCTTCCTCGAGCTCAGGCGCTATCGACCGTATCAACCTGGGCGTCAACTTCAACGGCTTCGCGGCCGGATCTTCCAGCTCCAGCGAAATCCTTTCGATCACGTTCTGCAATTCGCGCACGTTTCCGGGCCACGCGTAGCTCGTGAATATCGGCATGACCGGGTCGAGTGCCTTGAGCGCGGCATCGAATGAAACCACGCGCCCGGTGCGCCACAACAATTGCGCGGCCAGTGCCGCTATATCCGCCGCCCGTTCGCGCAACGGCGGCAGGTGCAGATTCAGGATATTCAGCCGATAAAAAAGGTCCGCGCGAAACTCACCCGCCTTCATTCGCTCGCTCAACGCGCGATGCGTCGCCGCGACGATCCGCACATCGACCTGCAGTGGTTCAGTGGAGCCCAGCCGCACGACTTCGCGCTCCTGCAGCACGCGCAGCAACCGGCTTTGCAGCGGCAATGGCATCTCGCCGATTTCATCGAGGAAAAGCGTGCCGCGATGCGCCGACTCGATCAGTCCAGCCTTGCCGCCGCGACGCGCGCCCGTGAACGCCCCCTCCTCGTAGCCGAAGAGTTCGCTTCCCAGCGGCGTTCCCGGATCGACCACCGTCTGGCCGATGCGCGCAAACGCTTCGTCGGCCAGCACGCCCAGACCCACGGCTTGAAAATAATTTTCATCCCAGCGCCGCTCGTGCGCCAGATAAGTCCATTTGCAAGTGACCGTGCAAGTGGATCGCGACAGATCTCCGGTCGCGCGCCAGGTCAGGAAGTCGGTCAGGTCGAAGAACTGCCACGCCGCTGCAAAGATGTGCGGCCTGTTCTCGAGCAGCCACAGCAGCTTCGGCGTTTCCATTTCCGGCGAGATCTTTCCGCCGACATACTTCAGCACCTCGTGACCACCGGCGTTGATGCGCTCCGCCTGATCCAGGGCACGGTGATCCATCCACACGATGATGTCGCGCTCTGCCTGCTCCGATGGCCCCACGGGCAGCGGCCGGCCGCCTTCTCCCAGTACGACGAGCGAGCACGTGGCGTCGAAGCCGATGCCGGCGATCTCATCGGCGGATAGTGCCGACTGCGACAGCGCCTCTCTCACGGAGGTACAGACGGCCTGCCAGATCTCGCTGCTCGACTGCTCGACGATAGAACCGCTTGCATGGAACAACGTGATGTCGTGCTTCGCAGAAGCAACCATGCGCCCGGCAAGATCGAAGATGCCGGCGCGGGCACTGCCCGTACCCACATCCACGCCAATGACATAGCGCGCATTGTCTGCTGCGCCGGATTTCGGGTCTTCTGAAGTCATAGCTTACGGCCTGTCTGGGAAGCGCTGCAGATGTTCAGGCGGACGCGAGCCATACAGGGCCCGCATCCTTCACAAGTCACTCGCGCGTCAAAGATCGACGCTGTTCGGAAGGATAACAAGATCGCGGATGGTCACGTTGCGCGGCCGTGTCAGCATGAACAGCACGGCGTCGGCGACTTCCCTGGGCTGCATCAGGCTGCCCGAGGCCAGCGCGTCGTCCATCTTGGCCTTCGGCCAGTCATCGAGGAGCGCCGTAACGACCGGACCCGGCGCTACTGCGCCTACGCGTATGCCGTGTTTGGAAAGCTGTCGCCGGATGGTGTGCACGAACGCCTGCACCGCGAATTTGGAGGCCGTGTAGATGGGCTCCCACACGACCGGAACGATCCCCGCAATCGAGCTCGTGAATATGATGTCGCCGGATTTCTGCGCAACCATGTGCGGCAGCACCGCGTGGACCGACCGGAACGCCGCGTTGATATTCAGGTTGAGCATGCGGTCCCACTCGTCGGGGTCTCCGTCCACCACTTCACCGCCGACATACGCACCCGCGTTGGCATGGAACACATTGAGGCCGCCTGCGCGCTCGAGAATTTGTGGCAATAGCGTAGAGACCTCAGCCGGACGCAGCAGGTCCATCGGCAAGGGCAACGCGTTCGGCCCGAGTTCTGCGCAGAGTTGTGTGAGCCGGTCGGCAGCACGGTCGACCAACACGACCTTCGCACCTTCGGCGAGCAGCACGCGCGCGCATTCCAGACCAATACCCGATGCCGCTCCGGTGATGGCGGCAACCTTTCCCTTCATCATGTCAGTCATTGACTGCTCTCCTAAATTGCGTGATTCCTTCGTGCTTCAGGCGCGTCCATGCGAAACGCGGGACTGCCGTGCAAGCGAATCGACGACGACTGCAATAGCCAGCACCGCGCCGGTGATCATGAAGCGCAGCGAGGACGAGAGGTTCAGCAACGTGAGGCCGCTCGCGATCGACTGAATCACGATGATGCCGAGCACCGCCGAGTAAGCGCTGCCGCGGCCGCCGAACAGGCTGGTGCCGCCAATCACCGCCGCTGCGATGGCGTTCAGGTTGACGTCGCCGGTACCGGCCTGCTGGCTGGCCGAGGCGAGCCGCGCGGCAGTCAGCACGCCGCCGTGCGCCGCCAAGCCGGCACACAGTACGAAGGCGCTGGTATAGATCCGGCCGACGTTGATCCCGGCACGCCGCGCCGCCTCGTGATTGCCGCCGACGGCGTTCATCGAGCGGCCCCATTGCGTGCGCTTGAGCGCGTAGTCCATGGCGACCGCGAGGCCAAGGAAGACGCCGAACATCAGCGGCACGCCGCGTCCCTGATTGAGGTACGCGACCACGACTTCAAGCAGCACCGTGACGATCACACTGCGCACGAGAAGGCTGCCTGTCGAGGATGCCGACAGATTCGATGCACGGCGGCGCTCGCGCGTGCGCAGGCCGATGAACAGGATCACCGCGCCCGGGACCAGCGCAAGAAGGTAGGAAACGACCGCAGGGATGATGATCAACTGTCCGAGGTTCACCATCGCGGAGCCATAAGGCAGGTTGATCGAGCCGGTCGCGCCGAGCACATACAACTGCATGCCGAGGATGGCGAGCAGCCCGGCCAGCGTCGCGACGAAACTGGGCATGCCGAGACGGTTCAGCAGCAGCGCGTAAAGCGCGCCGACCGCGGCGCCCACCACTATGGCAGCCGCGATCGCCAGAAGCACCGGCCAGCCGTGATTGACCCAGAGCGTGCCGACGAGCGCGGAAGCGAAACCGCTCATCGAGCCAACCGACAAGTCAATCTGGCCGACCATCAGCACACAGACAATACCCAGCGAAATCACGCCGACCGTCGAGCAGTCGAACAGCAGGTTCACGAGGTTATCGGCGGAGAGGAAGACCGGGTTCAGGCTCGTGAACACCGTCCAGATGATGATCAGCCCTGCAACGACGGGCAGCGATCCCAGGTCGCCCGAGCGCACCCGGTCGACAAAAGCGCTGAGCGTGCCGCCGACACCGGTGGCGTGCTTGACGCGAACATCACTGCGATCAAGCAGCGTGGGCGGGGTCGAACCGCCTTGCGTTTCGTTAATCATGATCGTTCCTTGGATTTAGACGCTCTGCCCGGCCTGTTGCCGGCCGGCGCGCCGTGATACGGCATTTTCAGTGGCGCCCGTGATCGCGGCCACCAGTTCCTGGTTCGACGAGTCGGGGTAGAAAACCCCGTTGTTGCGCCCGAGACGCAGCACGACGATCCGGTCCGCCACCGCGCGGACATCCTCCATGTTGTGGCTGATCATGATCACGGCGTGTCCGCGATCGCGCACCCGCTCGATCAGGTTCAGCACTTCGGCTGTCTGGGCGACACCCAGCGCAGCCGTGGGTTCATCGAGCATGATCAGTTTCGGGTCCAGCAGCAGCGATCGGGCAATCGCCACCGTCTGCCGCTGGCCGCCCGAAAGAGACGCAACCACATCGCGCACGCTGGGGATGCGCGCGGAGAGTTCGTTGAGGAGCGTCCACGCGCGTACTTCCATGGCGACTTCGTCAAGGCGCAGCGGGTTCAGTTCGCGCCCCAGGTAGATGTTGGCGACGACATCGAGGTTTTCGCACAGCGCGAGATCCTGGAAGACCGTCGCGATGCCGAGATCGAGCGCTGCGCCCGGATCGGGCAGCGTGACCGGCTGGCCATCGAAGGTGATGGTGCCGGAACTCGGCTGATGGACGCCCGCCAGCACTTTCACCAGCGTCGATTTTCCGGCGCCGTTGTCGCCGACCAGCGCGACCACTTCGCCCGCGTGCACATCGAGTTCAATGTCGGTCAGTGCGGAGACCGCCCCGAAGTTTTTCGAAACGCCGCGCAGGCTGAGCACCAGCTTGCCGGGCTTGGATCGTGTCGTGGAATTGTCAGTCATGGAACGGGTACCTCGATTTAGGTGGAGGGATCCGGTTCGAGCCGGACCCCGTCCTGTACGCGCCGGTCAGTTCGAGATGCCCAGGGCCTTGCAGCCTTCGGCATAGCGGTCCGTGCACAGATCCTTGGCGCTGACGATGCCCTTGTCGACCACGTCGGCCTTGATGTTTTTCGCGGTGATGACGGTCGGCGTGAAGAGCTGCGACGGGGTATTGAAGAGCGTCGTCTGAGCCTTCGGAGCCTGGCCGGAGAGGAAGCCGACAGCCACCTTGGCCGCTGCCGCCGCGACAATCTCGCTCGGCTTCAGGATCGTGTTGTACTCGTCGCCCGCGACGATCAGTTGAAGGCCTGCAAGTGTCGCGTCGTTGCCGGTTACCGGCGGCACCGGGTTCACGCCGGCCAGGCTCCGAAGGCTCAGACGACGCTCT
>NZ_JBSIPA010000361.1:0-6837 GCF_053574605.1 Caballeronia sp. M23-90
TGTTGGGGTTGTGGCGCTGCGCCAGGGCCACAACCCCAACCGCAGCAACAGCAAGCGCGCACGCCGTACGTTGGCCGTTCGAACTGGGGGAAACCTTCGCCGCAGACTTCAGAACGCAATCACTGACGTCTCGCCTTCTTATCGCACAAAAAACCGTCTTCGATCCACATGTGATCCCGGACGGTTTTTTTGTTTTGCGTTTCACCGTTGGCCCCACTACCCGGGCGTGACTGCGCTCGACCGCCTTTCGCTCTTTTCACAATACGAGATACAATCACAGTTCCACTGTTTGACGTATCAACTGATTTTCTCCATGAGCGATACGAGCCCGGAATCCAGAACGTCCATTCAGGTGATCGAGCGCATGATGCGTCTGCTCGATGCGCTTGCCGCGCATACCGATCCCGTCAGTCTCAAAGAACTCTCGCAGAGCACGTCGCTGCATCCTTCGACCGCGCACCGCATCCTGAACGACATGGTGACCTGCCGGCTGGTTGACCGTTCCGATCCAGGCACTTACCGGCTCGGCATGCGTCTGCTGGAACTCGGCAATCTGGTGAAGGCGCGGCTTTCGGTTCGGGAAGCCGCCATGCCGCCCATGCGCGAGCTGCATCGCGAAACCGGGCAGACCGTGAACCTGTCGGTGCGTCAGGGCGACGAAATCGTCTATATAGAGCGGGCTTATTCGGAGCGTTCGGGCATGCAGGTCGTGCGTGCCATTGGCGGACGCGCGCCCTTGCATCTGACATCGGTGGGGAAACTCTTTCTCGCGGCCGACGAATCCGCCCGAGTCCGCGCCTACGCTACGCGCACCGGCCTCTCAGGCCACACGCAAAACAGCATTACCGATCTTGCCAAGCTGGAGCGCGAATTGTCGTTCGTACGCAGCCAGGCATGCGCGCGGGATAACGAGGAACTTGAACTCGGCGTGCGCTGTATCGCGGCAGGAATCTACGACGATACCGGCCGGCTCGTCGCGGGTTTATCGCTGTCCGCGCCGGCAGACCGACTGCAGGATTCGTGGCTGAACCAGTTGAGCGGGACCGCGCTCGAGATTTCGCGTTCGCTGGGTTATCGGCCGGAACCAAGCGCCGATTCCCAGCAGCGCTAGACACGCCGTCTGTTCGGGCCAGGAATGCAAAAGCCGGTTTATCTTTCGATAAAACCGGCTTTTTTTCGCTTCTGGCGTCCTCGCAGATCAGGTACCACCGCCACCGGCATCGGCGCTGGTGATTTGCGGTTCTCCGGCGGTTTCGAGGAAACCGCGCAGACGCCCGGCATCGGCGAAACGTGAATATTTGCCCGACGAATCCAGAAGTACCATCACGACCGGACGGCCGTGGATGGTCGTCTGCATCACGAGGCACTCACCCGCCTCGTTGATGAAGCCGGTTTTTTGCAAGCCGATGTCCCAGCTCGGATTGCGAATCAAGGCATTCGTGCTGTTGTAAGCCAGATTGCGCTTGCCGGTGAATACGTCGTAGCTGCGATCGGTCGAGAACTTCCGGATCAGCGGATATTGATACGCCGCGTTGACCATCTTCACGAGATCGCGTGCGCTCGACACGTTCAGGCTCGTCAATCCGGTCGAATTTTCGAAGTGCGTGTCGGTCATGCCGAGCATCCGCGCCTTCGCATTCATCGCAGCGATGAAACCCGGCCGGCCATTCGGGTAATAACGCGACAACGCTGCGGCGGCCCGATTCTCCGATGCCATCAGCGCAATATGCAGCATGTCTTCGCGATTCAATTCAGAACCGACGGACAAGCGCGAGCCAGTGTATTTCTCATAGTCGCGGTCTTCGTCGGTGACGTCGATTTCTTCCGTCAGCGGCGCTTTCGAATCGAGCACGACCATGGCGGTCATCAGCTTCGTGATGGAGGCGATGGGCACGACGGCGCGCGAGTTTTTATCGAAGAGGGTTTCCGACGTGTTCTGGTCGACCACGTATGCGACGCTCGAACGCAGCGCAAGGCTGTCCGGCGTTTCGTGCAAACCGAACGCCTGCCCAACGGTCGGCGGACGTGGCTGATACGCAACCGAACGCACGGCGGCACGACGGCCATGTGCATCCATCCGGTAGCTCACCCGATGCCGGCGGGTACCGCGCGCAGCGGGCACTGCATCGTCATCGGCGGGAGCAGCAGCAGCGACTTTAGCCGTCTTTGCGCCTTTGGGCGCACGCGCGCCGACCTTCGACAGCTTGGCGGACTTTGCTTGCGGCGCGGCAGCAGCGGCAGGCTTGGTGGATTTTTTTGCGGTTTTTGATGTTGGGGTCTTGGCTAAAGCGTCGACCGGTGCGGCTGCGAAAGACGTCGCGAGCGCCACCGACACGGCAACCGACAGCGCAGTGCGGACTGCAACGCCGTGGATCACCCTGAGCGACGAAAACATTTCGGTTTTCATTAGTGTTCTGTTCTGGACCGGCGAGAGAGTGTCGCCAGTGTAGTAAAGCTTCGAAAAATTAGCAATATTAAGCACTTATGGGCAGTACTTAAACTGGATTGTAAGAGACGATCCTTGGAGCCGGACACGTTTCAGGGCCTAATCGTAAGAAAACATGACAATCAGCACAATCGTTTTGATCGTCATAAGTAATTGCAGAGCTTTGGCTATCAACGAACTAACGGCAATAGTTCGTGAAACTTAAGGCACTTTTTGAGGCAGCTTGGAGGGCGTCCGCGAAAAACATGCGTGCTACCTTAAAAGCGAAATTTCGCCAAGAGCGAGTGAATCGACAGAAGTGAGTGTTCAGGTAATCCGTAACTGCGAGTAAAGCGACCGGCGATTCGACCAAGTTCGCGAGTTTTTGTTCATACAAACTATGACGATTTTCAGCCCACTTCGAATGTTAACGTTGGTTTAACAATTTTGGTGTACACCGTTTCAAACCTTTTCAAATCAACCGTCCCCGCCGGTAAGCCCGGCATGCTTTGCCCGTCTCAAACCAGCCGCGACCGCGGCGAGCTGGATGGTT
This sequence comes from Caballeronia sp. M23-90, assembly GCF_053574605.1. Lineage (NCBI taxonomy): Bacteria > Pseudomonadati > Pseudomonadota > Betaproteobacteria > Burkholderiales > Burkholderiaceae > Caballeronia > Caballeronia sp. M23-90. The sequence goes on from NZ_JBSIPA010000361.1 coordinate 2,979, forward strand.
TGCAGATGCACATCGACAGTCACGTCGATGTCGCGGCCATAACCGCCCGCCATCGTAATCGCAACCGGCAAGCCGCGCTTGGCCGCCATAGCGAACACCAATGAGTCGCGCCGGGCGAATCCATCGATTGACAGCGCCAGCCGTCCCAGGCGATCACCCGCGTGGGGATCGGCGCCCGCCAGATAGATAAGCATTGCCGGCTGAACGCGATCGAACATCGTCGCCAGTGCTTTTTCCAGCGCTTCCATATAGTTGGCGTCGTCGCAGCCATCGGGCAGCGCGACATCGAGATCACTCGTCTCCTTGCTGAACGGATAATTCGACTCGCCATGCAAGGACAGCGTGAAGACGCTTGGATCGTCCTGGAAGATAGCCGCCGTGCCGTTGCCTTGATGCACGTCCAGATCGACGATCGCAACTTGCAATATGTCCTCGCCCCGCTTGAGCGCCTCGGCCTGCATGACGCGGGCCGCGACGGCTGCGTCGTTGAAGACACAGAATCCCGCGCCGCGAGAAGCGTACGAATGATGCGTGCCTCCAGCCAGATTCGCGGCAAATCCGTCCCGCAGTGCCGCGCGACATGCCGCGATGGTCGCACCCACCGACCGCCGCGACCGTTCGACCATTTCGGGCGACCATGGAAAACCGATTTCCCGCTGCTCTTGCGCATTCAGCAAACCCGTCGCAACCCGAGCGACGAAATCCGCGGCATGCGCGCGCTCGAGATCCGAATCAGACGCGATGGGCGCCTCGTCCAGTTCGACATCCGGCAACTCGGCTTCGACGCGTTCGCGCAACATCCGGTACTTCTGCATCGGAAAGCGATGACCGGATGGTAAGGGCAGCACGAAGCGGTCGCTGTAATAAGCCTTCATTGAAACGGAATTCCAATTTGTCGACGCGTGATCCTAGCATTGGAATCGTTTGCGCCCGTCGCCCCAAACTGGTGCCTTCCATCTCGAAATATGGTTCCATAGAACAACTTAGCTTACGTAAGCCGTTGTTTAATAACATTTCGTCTCATGCTGCGACGCACAAAAAGACGCTTGACATCTTTAGGAATATGCCTAGAATGGTTCCATGTTGCGACGCACCAATAGCTGTTTCGCCTCATACGGCTGCCGGAGATCCGGCACCGCCAAAACCCACGACCCGCGCTGATGATGGGTCGACTTTCAGGAGCGTGACATGACCCTTTTGACCCCGGAACAAATCGCCGCTGCAAACAAAGCCCAATTCGACATGCTGTTCGGTCTGACGAACAAGGCATTCGAAGGCATGGAAAAGCTGCTTGAGCTGAACCTGCAAGTCGTGAAGTCGACGCTGGCTGAAAGCCAGGAAAACACGCAGCGCGTGTTGTCGGTGAAGGACGCGCAAGAATTGCTCGCACTTCAAGCCAGCCTCGCTCAGCCGGTTGCCGAAAAGGCGCTGTCGTATGGTCGCCACCTGTATGAGATCGCATCGTCCACGCAAGCTGAATTCGCACGCGTTGCCGAAGCCCAGTACGAAGACCAGAACCGCAAGGTGCAGGCACTTGTCGACAACGTCGCCAAGAACGCACCGGCAGGTTCGGAAACGGCAGTCGCCGTGATGAAGTCGGCCATTACCGCCGCCAACACCACGTACGAAACCATTCACAAGGCAAGCAAGCAAGCCGTTGAAATCGCGGAAAGCAACTTCAACGCAGCCGCTACGGCCGCCACGAAGGCTGCATCGCAGGCAACCGCTCAAGCTTCGCGCGCTGCCGTAAAGAAGCCTGCTTAAGCGATGTAGCTCGAGCATTTGCATCCGAAAAGATTCGCGCAAATGCTTGAAAGTCGCGTAGCAAAAAGAACCGCTCCAGTTCACGCCCGAGCGGTTTTTTTACGCTCTTCGGGAAGTGTGGCAAGACAGGAAAAAGCGGCGCGTTCTTCGCAGAACGCGCCGCTTTTACATTCGACTGCCGGCCGTTACTTCTTGCGCTGCGGCGGCAGGTCGGTACACACGCCTTCGTACAACTCGGCGGCCATTCCGATCGATTCACCGAGCGTCGGGTGCGGATGGATCGTCTTGCCGATATCCTCCGCGTCCGCGCCCATTTCGATAGCCAGGCACACCTCGCTGATCAGGTCGCCCGCGCTCGTTCCCACGATCCCGCCGCCGATGATCCGGTGCGTCTCTTCGTCGAAGATGAGCTTGGTGAACCCTTCGTCGCGGCCATTGGCAATCGCCCGCCCCGATGCAGCCCAAGGGAACACTGCCTTGCCATACTTGATGCCTTCGGCCTTGCACTGATCCTCGGTCTTGCCGGCCCATGCCACTTCGGGATCGGTATAGGCGACGGACGGAATCTGTAACGCATCGAAGTACGCCTTCTCGCCATGCGCGGCTTCGGCTGCAACGTGGCCTTCATGCACCGCCTTGTGCGCGAGCATCGGCTGACCGACCAGATCGCCGATGGCAAAAATGTGCTCGACGTTCGTGCGCAACTGCTTGTCGACGTTGATGAAACCGCGATCCGTCACCGCCACGCCCGCCTTGTCCGCGCCGATCTTGCCGCCGTTCGGGCTGCGGCCTACAGCCACGAGCACCAGGTCATAGCGCTGTGCATCGGCAGGAGCTTTTTCGCCTTCGAAGCTCACGTAGATGCCGTCTTCCCGGGCTTGCGCCTTCGTGGTCTTCGTCTTGAGCATGACGTTCGCGAAGCGCTTGGCGTTGAACTTCTCCCACACCTTCACCAGGTCGCGATCGGCGCCGGCCATCAGGCCATCGAGCATTTCGACCACATCGATCTGCGCACCGAGCGCCGCGTACACCGTCGCCATTTCCAGGCCGATGATGCCGCCGCCGATCACCAGCATGCGCTTCGGAATCTGGCGCAATTCGAGTGCGCCGGTCGAGTCGACAACGCGCGGGTCTTCCGGCATGAACGGCAGCTTCACGGCTTGCGAACCGGCCGCGATGATCGCCTTCTTGAACTGCACGACCTTCTTGCCGCCCTCGCCTTCGATCTCCATGTGGTTCGGGCCAACGAACTTGCCGACGCCCGTCACCACCTGGACCTTGCGCGCCTTCGCCATGCCGGCGAGCCCACCAGTCAGTTTCTTGACCACGCCCGACTTGAAGTCGCGCAGCTTGTCGAGGTCGATAGTCGGTTCACCGAACGAGATGCCATGGTGCGCGAGCGCCTTGGCTTCTTCGGTAATCGATGCAGCGTGAAGCAACGCCTTCGACGGAATGCAGCCGACGTTCAGGCAGACGCCGCCAAGCGTTGCATAGCGTTCGACGATGACCGTGTTCATACCCAGGTCCGCCGCGCGAAACGCTGCCGAATACCCACCGGGACCCGCGCCCAGCACGAGCATGTCGCACTCGATATCCGCGGAACCGGAGAACGATGCGGCCTTCGGCGCGGGCGCAGCGCTTGCCTTTTCGGCGGGCTGCGGCGCGGCGGTCTGCGGCTTTTCCTCGACCTGGCTTACGCCACCGCCCTGACCTTCGAGCGTCAGGATCAGCGAGCCTTCGGAGACGTTGTCGCCAATCTTGACCTTCACTTCCTTGACCGTTCCCGCTGCGGGCGACGGCACGTCCATGGTGGCTTTATCGGATTCCAGCGTGACGAGCGACTGCTCTTTCTCGACCGTATCGCCGGCCTTCACGTGGATTTCAATGACCGGGATGTCCGTGAAATCGCCGATGTCCGGCACCTTCACGTCCTGCGATCCGCCGCCTGCGGGTTTTTGTCCGGCAGGCCTGGACGCAGCGGGAACGGTCAAGGAAGTGAAGGTCAAGATTGGCGACAACGTCTCCGAAGGCTCGCTGATCCTGACGCTCGAAGGTCAGGGCGGTGGCGTAAGCCAGGTCGAGGAAAAGCCGCAGA
>NZ_JBSIPA010000362.1:0-6823 GCF_053574605.1 Caballeronia sp. M23-90
TACCTGCTTGAATCCGTGGCGGAATACCTGCTCGACGAACAACCTCAACTCGTGCGCCGCAGCGCCCTCGACACCTTCAATGCCGAACTGTCGATAGCCCGGGACGCGCTTGCGCGCGTCGAAAAACGCATCGAGCGACTCGAACAAAAAGCCGAAGCCCGAGGCGCATCTGCGCCCGGCGCCGCGTCATCGCGCGGCACGAGCAAGTAATGGGCTGAACCATGCGCTTTCTGCGTTTTTTCAAGATTTTCTTCACCGTAGTGCGATTCGGGCTCGATGAACTGGTGCTGAGCGGCATTCAGGACCGGCGCGTTCGCCTGCTGATGCGCATGACCACGTTCGGCCGAAAGTTCGAGGTCGCGCGCGGCGTGCGTTTGCGTCTCGCGCTTGAAAGCCTGGGCCCGATCTTCGTGAAGTTCGGGCAGGTGCTGTCCACACGCCGCGATCTGCTGCCGGTCGATATCGCGAATGAACTCGCGAAGTTACAGGATCAGGTGCCGCCGTTCGATTCGGATGTGGCTATCGCGATCGTGGAAAAGTCGCTGGGTGCGCCTATCGACGTTTTGTTCGACGACTTCGAGCGCGTGCCGGTTGCCAGCGCATCGATTGCGCAGGTGCACTTCGCCAAGATCAAGACGGGCGCGCACGTGGGCAAACCGGTCGCGGTGAAGGTGTTGCGGCCGAATATGCTGCCGGTCATCGATTCGGACCTGGCGTTGCTGCGCGACATCGCTTACTGGACCGAGCGGTTGTGGGCCGACGGCAAGCGCCTGAAACCGCGCGAAGTGGTCGCCGAGTTCGACAAATATCTCCACGACGAACTCGACCTGATGCGCGAAGCCGCAAACGGCAGCCAGTTGCGGCGCAACTTTGCGGGCCTCGATTTGCTGATGGTCCCGGAGATGTACTGGGACTATTCCGCGCCCACGGTCCTCGTCATGGAGCGCATGGTCGGCGTGCCGATCAGCCAGGTGGAAGTGCTGCGGGCGGCCGGGGTCGATATTCCCAAGCTGGCCCAGGAAGGCGTCGAAATCTTTTTCACGCAGGTTTTCCGCGACGGTTTTTTTCATGCCGACATGCACCCCGGGAACATTCAGGTAAGTCTGGCGGAGGACACGTTCGGGCGGTATATCGCGCTGGATTTCGGCATTGTGGGCGCGCTTTCCGACTTCGATAAAAACTACCTCGCGCAGAACTTCCTGGCGTTTTTCAAGCGCGACTATCATCGCGTCGCCACGCTGCATCTGGAATCCGGATGGGTGCCGCCGACTACGCGCGTCGAAGAACTCGAAAGCGCGATTCGCGCCGTGTGCGAGCCGTACTTCGACCGGGCGCTCAAGGATATTTCGCTGGGACAAGTGCTCATGCGGCTCTTTTCCACGTCGCGCCGCTTCAATGTCGAAATCCAGCCACAGCTTGTGTTGCTGCAGAAAACCATGCTGAATGTGGAAGGCCTGGGCCGCTCACTCGATCCCGATCTCGACCTGTGGAAGACCGCCAAGCCGTATCTCGAACGCTGGATGAACGAACAGGTCGGCTGGCGTGGCTGGTATGAACGGCTCAAACTCGAGGCGCCGCAATGGAGCAAGACGATGCCCCAGTTGCCCCGTTTGATCCATCAGGCGCTGGCCAGTCAGCACGACTCGTCGCGTGGCGGCAATGACGAACTCATTCGCTTGGTCCTGCAAGAGCAGAAGCGGACCAACCGGCTGTTGCAGGCGCTGCTGATTTTTGGTCTGGCGGTGGCCGCAGGCGCCGTGCTCGCCGAGTTCTGGCAGGTAATTGCGTACGGAGGCTAGACCATGGTCGATGACCCCAAACCGGCTGGGCCCGCTGCGGCGCCCGTGTTCAATACTCGCGACGCCAATTCGCCCGAGTTCTGGGACGAACGGTTCGACCGGCGTTTCATGCCGTGGGATCAGGCTGGCGTCCCCGAGGCGTTCATGGCGTTTGCGCTCGAGCATCGCAAAACCTTGGGAAGCGTGCTGGTTCCCGCCTGCGGCAGCGCGTACGAAGCGCTTTGGCTCACGCAGGAAAATTGGCAGGTCAAGGCCATCGACTTTTCACCGAGCGCGGTCGCCGCGGCTCGTCAGCAATTGGGCGTACACGCGGACGTGGTCGAACAGGCGGATTTCTTCGCGTATCAGCCGCCGTTTGAACCGGACTGGATTTACGAGCGCGCTTTTCTCTGCGCTTTGCCGCGTGAGCGCTGGCCGGATTACGCCACACGCATGGCGGCGCTCCTTCGACCGGGTGCATTGCTCGCCGGATTCTACTTTCTCGGCACGACGCCCAAGGGGCCGCCGTTTGGTATCGAAAGGGACGCGCTCGATGCGTTGCTGACTCCCCATTTCGAACTGGTCGGAGAGCACGATGTAACCGGTTCAATCAGCGTCTTCGCCGGGCGCGAGCGCTGGCTGACATGGCGCCGCCGCCCGGAAGTTTGAGCTGCCCGCTCTTTAAACCGCGGAAACTGCCGCCAATTAAGGAGCCGGTGGTTTCCGCACCGCTCCGCACGAAAAATTACGCGCGGCCGGCTCGCGCGCCGCGTTTCGGCGATGTAAAACGCGCGCCAACCTGTTGCATCGGGTTGCAAAGCCGCGCGGGCGGGGCCGAATTTAAGGGGTCGCTGATGGTTTGCGGCTATAATTCAAGGCTTTGGTGCGACACGCATCCTCGTGTCCGGGTAGTCCCAACGTAAGGGACATCGACTAGCGGCAACGGTTTGGGCGAAAAGCCTATTCCCACCTGCCGCGACCGTATCGGGTAGTACGACATCAGAAAGGGCGCGAGTCCTGTATGCAACTGTCCGAATGCTGATACTTGCTTGTGAAACGATACCCGGTAGGGCATTTCTGGGTGTCGTCTAACGACGACTACCAGATTGCATGCCTGGTGATCGTCCTGCTTTGACCTGATTACCGTCAGGCCCCGCCTTGTTAGCGGCTTCATCTCCGCTACCAAGCGGAATGAAGTTTGTAGGTCCCGCGCGATTTGCAACGGATTCGCAGCGCGATACGAGCGAGAGCTCGGTGTGTCATGGTTCGGCATGCTTCTGCTGTATGGAAGCGAGTAGTGAACCTGCTATACGACTAGCAGTAGCCTAGGAAGACATGCGTCACTGGCAACGGTGGGGTGTGAAGCTCTTCCGACAAAGGGTCCTCCGGTTTTGGGGCAGACGGCAACCGTGAGGTTGTCGTGTGGATACTCCTAGCAGCGATGGGGTTGAGACTCAAGGCTGGCTGATATGGTTAATGTAAGTGAACTGCTGATAAACCCCGTAAGAATTGAGGTGCCAAAGCTGCTGTTAGGCATCAACCAAAAGGTGTGCGGTCGGTTAACTCGCTCGAAGCTCGGGTTACGTCGTCATTAGACCGCCGGGGGAGAGGTGGAACCTAAGTCAGTCGTGTGACACGCCGGGAACGTGGTAAGCCCGTATGGTTGCCAGTCTTGTTTGGCTGGCAGGCGGACCGCAAGGGACGCTGTTGATTGTGCGGGTATGGGAGGACGGAAAAAGCGAAGGCCGGTCTGTAATGGGTCGGATAGGGGTTGCAACATTACTCCACGTGAAAGCGGGCAGACTTCCGTCTGGTCTACCGTCGCAAGATGGCTGACTACCCTCAACGCTTGAGAAGTTCGGGATGGCTTTTGGTCGTCCATTCATTTTTTTTAGCCCCTTGCGGGAGCAAATCGCTCCCACAAGGGGGATGGTTTGTTCTTCGCTCGGGATTCACTTCTTCGAGTAGGAGAGCAGCATGAAAGTATCTGGTCGAAAGACTGGATCTGCGCTTTCCCACGCACCTAACGACTGGTATGCCGTAGATTGGCGTCGAGTTGAACGGAACGTGAGAGGGATGCAGATTCGAATTGCGAAGGCGACGCGGGAAGGCAAATGGCGCAGGGTGAAAGCCTTGCAACGGATGTTGACCCGCACGTTGTCCGCTAAGTTGTACGCGGTACGACGTGTTACGCAAAACCAGGGTGCGCGAACGGCTGGAGTCGATCGCGAACTATGGGATTCGCCCGTAAGTCGACGGCTTGCTGTCGACCGGTTGAAGCGGCGTGGATACCGGCCCCTGCCTTTACGGAGGGTCTTTATCCCCAAGGCCAATGGAAAGGAACGTCCTTTGGGCATTCCGACCATGCATGACAGAGCGATGCAAGCTCTGTACTTGCTGGCCTTGGAGCCGGTGGCAGAGTCCACGAGCGATCCGAACTCGTATGGGTTCAGGAGTCATCGCTCAACGGCCGACGCCATGTCCCAGATTTTCGTTTCTATGTCCCAGAAGGGTTCGGCCCAGTGGGTGTTGGAAGCGGATATCAAAGGATGCTTTGACCACATCAACCATGACTGGCTGGAACGCAATGTCCCAATAGATACGGCGATTCTCCGGAAGTGGTTGAAGGCTGGCCTGATTTATCAAGGTCAGTTGCAGGCGACGGAGGCCGGTACGCCACAGGGGGGCATCATTTCCCCGACGTTGGCCAATGTGACGTTGAACGGGCTGGAGCGAGAGCTGGTGGCGCACCTCAGTGCGAAACTCGGGACCGCGAAGGCCAAGAAGCTGAAGGTTCATGTGGTGCGGTACGCGGACGATTTCGTTATCACCGGGGACTCGCAAGAGGTACTGGTCAACGAAGTCCGACCTTGGGCAGAAGCCTTCCTCGCGGTTCGAGGTTTGCAGCTCTCAGAGGAGAAAACGCGGATCACACACATAGATCAAGGTTTTGATTTCCTTGGGTGGAATTTCCGGAAGTACTCGGGAAAGCTACTCATCAAGCCAAGCAAGAAAAACGCGCAAGCGTTCTATCGCAAGGTGGCGGAAACGATCAGCGGCAACAAAGCGGTACGGCAGGAGGATCTGATCCGACTGTTAAATCCGATGCTACGGGGCTGGGCGCAGTATCACAGTCCCGTAGTTGCCAAGCAGGCGTACACCCGCATGGAGTATCTGATTTTCCAGAGGCTTCAGCGGTGGGCAGCCCGGCGGCACCCTCAGAAGAACTCCGACTGGGTGAGGTCGAAGTACTTTCATTCGGTCGGCGAACGGAACTGGGTGTTTGCTGCTCCCATGGTTAAGCGGGACGGCAGTAGAGGTTTGTTTGAGCTGTACCAAGTCAGCGGCACAGTCATCAAACGACACGTGAAGATTAAGGGGGATTTCCATCCTTTTGATCCCATGTGGGAGCAGTACGGCGAGAAATTGCGGCAGGATCGCATGTGGGAGTCGATGCGCTATCGCAAGCAATGGGCGACGCTGTACATGTCACAGGGTGGGTTGTGTGCACACTGTGACACTGCGCTGACGGACGAGACGGGTTGGCACGATCACCATCTGGAGTATCGGATGCATGGTGGCAAAGACACGCTGTCCAACAGAGTTTTGCTTCACCCGCACTGTCACCAGCAAGTGCATGCTGGCAACGTTGTTGTGACGAAGCCGGTCCTGACCTGATCAGGATTTTGTCTGTAGGCTTGAGCTGTATGCGGGGAAACTCGCACGTACAGTTCTTAGGGGGCCCTTCATCCATAAGGATGGAGGGCTACCCTACCAAGCGCCGAAACGTTAATCGTAGGAAGAGTGCCATGCCGATCTACGCGTACCGCTGCGAGTCATGCGGCTTTCAGAAAGACGCGCTCCAGAAAATGAGCGATGCGCCGCTCAAGACTTGTCCGGAGTGCGGAAAGGACACGTTCGCCAAGCAGGTCACCGCTGCAGGCTTTCAATTGAAGGGCTCCGGCTGGTACGTGACGGATTTCCGCGGCGGTAATAACGGCGCGCCCGCGGCCGCCAAGAAAGATGAAGGCGCCAAGGCCGAAACGAAGAGCGAAAGCGCATCGGATTCGAGCAACTCGGGCAAGGAATCGCCGAAAAGCGATTCGTCCACGGCGAGCGCACCAGCATCGGACAGCTCGAAGAGCAGCGCGTCGTCCACCCCGGCGGCATCGAAACCGGCTGCTCCGGCATCTAATTGACGCTTTTCCGGCTCCTGAAGCGAAGCGCGAAGTCTACAACGGAAACGAAGTCCGACCCGCGCGATCACTTTCACCGCGCTCAAACGCTCGATCTGTCCGATCGCACGCACGCAGATGTCCGCCTGAAACTCAAGCTGCACATTGGGCGGCGAACCAGCCAAACCGAGGATTCCAGCGGTGCGGCCTTCCGGCTGTGTAAATGACGACCAAAAAGACTACGTTGAAATCCGTGTTCGCGACTGGCTTGCTGGTGCTGGTGCCGCTCGCCATCACCTTGTGGGTGATCGGGCTCGTGATCGGAACCATGGACCAGACGCTGCTGCTCCTGCCGGAATCCTGGCAGCCCGAGCGCGTGTTCGGTTTCCATCTGCCGGGCCTGGGCGCCGTGCTCACGCTCGCGTTCATTTTTGTCGTGGGCTTGCTCACGCAGAACTTCGTCGGCCAGAAACTGGTCGAGTGGTGGAATGTGATCGTGCGTCACATTCCCGTGGTCGGACCGCTGTATACCAGCGTGAAACAAGTGTCGGACACGTTGCTTTCGAGCAGCGGCAACGCGTTCCGCAAGGCACTCCTGATCCGTTATCCTCATTCGGGTTCGTACACCATCGGGTTCCTGACGGGCATTCCAGGCGGCGACGTCGTCAATCACCTGACCGAAGAACATGTGAGCGTCTACGTGCCGACCACGCCGAATCCCACCTCGGGCTTTTTCCTGATGGTGCCGAAAAGCGAAGTCATCGAGCTCGACATGTCCGTCGATGCTGCGTTGAAGTACATCGTGTCAATGGGAGTCGTCGCGCCGTCCATGCCGCAAGTGCAGGCCGCGCCGCGCCGTCCCGTCGACCA
>NZ_JBSIPA010000363.1:0-6815 GCF_053574605.1 Caballeronia sp. M23-90
GATCCTAACGCGGGATCGGGTATCGAACTGCAAGTAATCGCGGCGGTGGTTATCGGCGGAACGAGCTTGATGGGTGGCCGCGGTTCGGTCATCAGCACGTTCTTTGGCGTCCTGATCATTTCCGTGCCGTTCTTGATCAGTCCGGCGGCCGCGTCGGTAGGCGAGCCGTTGACCTGCAGCACGCCGCCTTTATTAGTCGGAACGCCCTTCTCCTTCAGGTGCGCAACGAGCGACTGCGCAATAGCCCGGCCGATGCCTTCGTTATCGAACGAAACGTAATAGTCGGCTGGCGTCGACGGGACCGGCCGGTCATACGCGATCACCTTGATACCCTGGCTTTGCGCCATATGAACGAGCGACGCCGCGGCCGTCGAATCGACCGGATCCAGGACGATGACCTTTGCGCCCTGCGAGATCACCGAGTTGAATTGCTGTTGCTGGGTCGCCACGTCCGCGTTGGCGTTCTGGTAAAGCACCTTGCAGTTGGGACAAAGCTTGGCCATTTCCGCCTTGAAGCCGGGGAAGTCGTGCTGTTCGTATCGCGTCGATGCCTGGTCCGGCATCAGGAACGCCACCGTCCCGCTGGGCGCGGCCTGCGCCGCCGTGCTGCAGATCAGGCTCAGGCCGAGGCTCAGGGTCAGCGCGCTCGCGCCGATCGTTTTTGTCGAAAGTCGGGTCATCGATTGTCTCCGTTTATTAGAAAAAACTGGCGCGGTTGGCGCCGTGAGTGCGCCGCGGGTAAAACTGGATTCATGCGTTGTTTTTTCAGTCGCCGGATCGAGCTCATGAAAAAACCGCTAAAGCGTGAAGACCAACGTGTCCCTCCCGATGCCTTCATGCATCCGGTGCCGGGTCCTGCCGGGAATAAATGTGCTAGCTGAGCGCTTCCAGCGCGTGCGCGAGCTCAGGCTCTTCGATCGCGCTGGCCGCATTGAGCTGTTGATACGCGCGCCATCGAGACGGTGACATCTCTTTGATCATCAGGAATTGCCGGTTGAAGTTCGACATGTTGTTGAAGCCGACCTGATAGCAGATATCGGTGATGCTCAGTTCGCCCGACATCAGCAACTGGCACGCGAGGTTGATGCGCAGCCGGTTCACATACTGGACGAACGGCACGCCTGTGTGCCGCCGGAAATAGCGTGAGAAAGCGCTGGCGCTTTGCCCCGCGAGTTCGGCCAACTCCGTCTCGCGCAACTCTTGCGACAGGTTTTTGCCAATATAAGACAGCACATGATTGATGCGGGTCTCCGCGTAGTGCGCAGGGTCCGAGCAATAAGCAGCGCTCGCCAGTTTGATCGGCTCAGGGCTTTGCACGAGCAAGTCGAGCAAGCCGACGAACAGGTTGATGCGTCGCATGCCTTGGGCGCCCAGCATCTCGCGCATGATCGGTTCGGCTGCCGCGGCGGTTTTCGGGGTGAAAAGCACGCCCCACTGCGCTGCATTGAGCAAGGGCTGCACGCGCCTGAGCTCCGGAAATATTTCGATGCCTCGCTCCACCAGGCCTGCGTCGAATTGCAGGATCAGGCAGCGCTCATCCACGCGGTCTCCGGCAGGCACGCTGCTCACCCAATTGTGCGGGAGATTGGGGCCCGTCATCACAAGGTTTCCCGGCTCGAATGTGCCGATGTAATCCCCGACGAAGTATTTTCCCGTCGTCGATGTAATGACCTGGATTTCGTACTCAGGGTGAAAGTGCCAGCGTACCGTGCGATACGGATAGCCATGCGACCAGACCTTGAAGGACTCGTCGCGCGGAACGGCGACCAGTTCGAGATCCGGCTGGACGATGTTGCCACGGCGAGCGCCCAGGCGCGCCGCACGGCAATAGCCGCAGGTTCCGCATTGGCACGCCGTCGTACTCGGAGTGGTGGGCATCGTCTTCCTCCTTAACCGCTTTTGTTTTTTGGACGCTTTTTGGACGTTTGCACGAAATGCAGTTGATGTGCATTGAGCGCCGCCATGCACGAACAATATGCTTCTCGCGCCTCCCGCACTACCGAAATTGAGACCGTCGGCTGATACTATTTTGCATTCGGGTAAGCCCGGATGCCCTCAAAGGTCAACTTTTGTGCAATGCAAAAGCGCAATGAAGGTAGCGGGGATATCGATGCCTGAGTTCATCGGCCACGACCCGTCTCCCGCGTTTCAACAGCGTTTCATGTGTGTTTCATTTAAATTCAATGAAACACAGTGATAAGACGGTGAAACACTGACAGCTCATTCCTCGATTCCCTACGTCGTTGTTTTTAAAGCGCATTCAGGCTTTCAAGAGGACTGGCATGGATGCTGCAAACAGACTGGCAAACTTTCAAAAGGAAACAGCCATGTCGCAGTCATCCGCCGCACGCCGCGCCGCCTTTCGCGCAGCCATTCAACAACGCCAGGCCTTGCTCATGCCCGGCGCCTTTAACGCAATGAGCGCCCGCGTCGTCGCGGACGCGGGGTTCAAGGCGCTCTACATCACGGGCGCGGGCGTGACGAACATGTCGCTTGGCTTGCCCGACCTCGGTTTTGTCGGCTTGAGCGAGATAGCGGAGCACACGTCGCGCATTCGCGATGCCGTGGATCTCCCGCTTCTCGTCGATGCCGATACCGGTTTCGGCAACGCCCTCAATGTTCGCCACACCGTACGCACGCTCGAACGCGCAGGCGCCGATGCGATCCAGCTCGAAGATCAGGTCAGTCCGAAGAAATGCGGCCACTTCGCAGGCAAGGCCGTCATCTCCACCAGCGAAATGGTCGGCAAGCTGCACGCCGCCGTCGATGCACGCGAGGACGCCAATTTCCAGATCATCGCCCGCACTGACGCGTGTGCCGTGCATGGTTTCGAGGCGGCCATCGAACGCGCGCACCGCTTTGCCGAGGCGGGCGCGGACGTCCTCTTCATTGAAGCAGTCGAAACGTTCGATGAAATCAAAAGACTGCCGTCGCTGTTCGACACGCCCCAGTTGATCAATATCGTGGTGGGCGGCAAGACGCCGGTCGTCCCGCAAAGCGAGCTTGCGGCGATGGGTTTTGGCATCGTCCTGTATGCGAACGCTGCGCTGCAGGGAGCGGTGCTCGGCATGCAGAAGGCGCTCGGCGCACTGCGCGATGCAGGCAAGCTCGACGAAGATCCCACGCTCCTCGCGCCGTTCAACGAACGCCAGCGGCTGGTCGACAAGCCGCTCTACGACCGTCTCGACAAGCAATACGCAGCGGACAGCGAATAACCCCGCCATGCCAGTACGAAGAAAACAAGGAGACTTCAGCGTGACGAAAATCAGTGCAGCGTCCTTCCCCGACACCGAACCGCAGGTACGCGCAAGTCCGGTGCGGCTTCGCTCGATCATCGGCGGCCTGATGGGCAATGTGATCGAGTGGTACGACTTTCTCGCCTACAGCATCTTTTCGATCTACTTCGCCAAGGCTTTTTTTCCCGCCGATAACCCGACGGTCCAGCTCATGAACGCGGCGGCGATTGCGGCGGTCGGGTACATCGCACGGCCTCTGGGCAGTTGGCTGATCGGGCTGTACGCCGACAAACGTGGCCGCAAGGCTGCGCTCATGTGGTCGGTCATGGGCATGTGCGTCGGCTCGCTGATGATCGCCTTGACTCCGGGATATGCCACGATCGGCGCGCTTGCACCGATCATCCTGATTCTTGCGCGTTTGCTGCAAGGCCTGTGCATGGGAGGCGAATACGGCACGAGCGCCACGTATCTCAGCGAGATCGCGCCTGAAAACCGGCGTGGCTTTTACCTCGGCTTCCTGCAAGTGAGCGTGGTGGCCGGCCAGTTGCTGGCGCTCGGTCTTCTGCTTGTCATGCAGCACTTGTTGCTTACATCCGAGCAGATCGACCGCTGGGGCTGGCGCATTCCGTTCGTGATCGGCGGCCTGCTTGCACTATTTGCGCTCTACATGCGTCGCCACGTGATGGAATCAGAAGCGTTCGCCGAGAGCGCAAAAAAAACGGGGCCGCCGATCAGCCGTGAGATGCTGGCGCACTGGCGACAACTCCTGCTCGCCGTGGGCATAACCGTAGGCGGCACTGTCGGCTTCTATACATACACGGTGTACATGCAGAAATACCTGGTCAATTCGGTCGGACTCAGCAAGGAAACGTCGACGTTCATCTCTTCCCTCGCGCTGCTGCTTTACATGCCGCTGCAGCCACTGTTCGGTCTGGCTTCCGACGTATTCGGCCGCCGCCCGGTGCTGATCTGTTTCGGCGTGTGCTGTACGCTTTTTTCCGTGCCGCTGTTCACCGCTCTGAGTCACACGAAAGATCCGCTCGTCGCATTCCTGCTGTCGTTCGCCGGGCTCGCCATGTTGAGCGGCTTTACATCGGTTCACATGCTTGCCAAGACAGAACTGTTCCCGGCGCGCATCCGTGCGCTCGCGGTCGGCTTGCCTTACGCACTGACGACAGCAATCCTCGGCGGCACGACCGAGTTTGTCGCCTTGCGCTTCAAGGCGAGCGGACACG
Organism: Caballeronia sp. M23-90; assembly: GCF_053574605.1. Lineage (NCBI taxonomy): Bacteria > Pseudomonadati > Pseudomonadota > Betaproteobacteria > Burkholderiales > Burkholderiaceae > Caballeronia > Caballeronia sp. M23-90. The sequence goes on from NZ_JBSIPA010000363.1 coordinate 4,472, forward strand.
AACAGTATTTCTACTGGTATGTGAGTGCGTGGGCGGCGGTGTCGCTTATCGTTTATATCCGAATGCCCGAGACGCGTTTTCGAACCGTCACGCGCACCGAAGCCAGAGCATGAGCGTGCCCGATGCAGCGGCGGCTCGCCGCTGCATTTGTTGATCGCTGATCAGAACCGGTGGATCATCGCGACGCGATAAACCATCTGGTTCTCACCCGTCGATACCCCTGCAACTCGACCCGCCCTGCCGCCGCGTCCACTGAAACAACGCGTGCTACGTGTTAACGCTTAAACCCACAAAAATTACTGTGCCGTGCTTGACTTCCTTCGACTGCCGCATAAACTTAACTTTATGGTTAAGTATCAGGAAGCGGCCTTGAACCGCACATTCACCGCCCTGGCCGACCCGACGCGTCGTGCTCTCCTCGCCCGCCTGTCCGCCGGCGCGGACCTGTCCGTCAGCGAACTCGCGCAGCCGTTTGCCATGTCGTTACCCGCCGTGATGAAACATCTCGATGTGTTGTCGGATGCCGGTCTCATCACGCGGACCAAGACGGGCCGCACCGTCGCATGCCGGCTTGCCGCCGGACCGATGGAGGAAGCCATGCAATGGCTTGCCCGTTACGAGCGCTTCTGGACCGACACACTCGATCGCCTTGCCGCCTTTGTGGAGGAAGACCCATGTCCGCCAAACCCAGTCTCACGCTCCAGCGCCGAATCAACGCAAGCCCCGCCAAAATCTTCGCCGCGTGGACGGAACCGTCGCAACTCGTGAAGTGGATGCATCCGAACAAAAACGACGTGATTCACGCGGAGATGGACGTGCGCGTCGGCGGCCGCTTCCGGATCGTCATGCGCACGCCGGCCGGCGAGGCGCATGACGTAAGCGGCGTGTTCAGGGAGGTCGTGCAGGACGAGAAACTCGTCTACACCTGGGCATGGCGCAGCACGCCCGAACGGGAATCGCTCGTCGCGTTCACGCTGCGGCGCGACGGCGAGCTCACTCTGCTCACGCTGACGCACGAGCAGTTCTTCGATGAAACCGCGCGCGATAACCATGAGTCCGGCTGGAACGAAATCCTCGATGGACTCGTGCGGGAATTCGCCTGATCACTGGAGGAGGACGCAAGATGGAACAGCATCGGATTGTTTCGCAAGAAGAGTGGCTTGCTGCGCAAAAGGCGCACCTGGCCGAGGAAAAGGCGTTGACGCACGCACGCGATGCGCTCGCTGAAAAGCGCCGCGCGCTGCCATGGGTAAAAGTCGAAAAGCGCTATTCGTTCGATACTCCAGACGGCCACAAGACGCTCGCCGATCTCTTCAACGGACGCAGCCAGTTGATCGTGTATCACTTCATGCTGGGGCCGGACTGGGAAGCGGGATGCATCGGCTGCTCGTTCGTATCGGATCACATGGACGGAGCGTTGATGCACGTCGAGCAACGCGACGTTGCTTATGTCGCGGTATCGCGTGCGCCGCTCGGCAAGATCGAAGCCTTCAAGAAACGCATGGGCTGGCACTTCAAATGGGTATCGTCGTTCGGCAGCGACTTCAATTTCGACCATCACGTATCGTTCGCGCCCGAGCAGCGTGCCACGGGCAGGATCGACTACAACTTTCAGATACACGAGACAAAGGAGCCTGGTTTCGATAGCGACGAAATGCCCGGCGTCAGCGTGTTCTACAAGGACGAAGCCGGCGATGTATTCCGCACGTTCTCCGCATATGGACGCGGAGTCGAACCGCTGATCGGCGCGTATGACCTGCTCGACATCACGCCCAAAGGACGCGATGAAGAACATGGCATGACGGACTGGATGCGGCATCACGATCGTTACGACGACGTGAAGCACGAGTCGGGCGGATGTTGCCACTAGCTTCAGTTGATCGCGTGAACAAGTTGGCCTGGCGGCGAAACAGGCCAACTCATTTCGCGACTGGCGCCAAAGCCGATGGCTCACGACCGCACGCGAGACGGTCGCCAGCCAGCTTGCGTTCGACATGTTCATCGCTGAGAACGACTTGTACTGTCACTAACAAGCACTGACAAGCGCGACCCCGCACGCCCCCCCGCATTTACCCGTGCCGCCGTAAACCCTGAGCGGGGATTTCTTGTAACCGCTCCATTCATCGCCTATCCTCTGAAACGTTTCAGCCGATGGCGAATGGGTGATCCATGAGCATGCCTGACAGAACTCTCCCTACGCTGCGCGATGTCGCGAATGCGGCGAAGGTGTCTGTCGGCACACCGCCGAAGGTGCTGTCCGGTGCTCCCGGAGCCAGCGCCGGTATCCAATCAGACGTGCCGCATCCCAGACGCGGCGCGCCCGCTCGGCGCTGACTCCGAAAGC
>NZ_JBSIPA010000364.1:0-6798 GCF_053574605.1 Caballeronia sp. M23-90
TCGTGCGCGGCGGCGCAACGGCTCGACGACCTTGACATGAACGCGGCTCGTGAATTCTTCGAGGCCTACTTCACGCCGTTCCAGTTGGCCAACACCGACGGCACGCTGGACGGACTCGTGACCGGCTATTACGAGCCGTTGCTGCGCGGCTCGCGCACCCGGCACGGAGCGTACCAATATGCGTTGTATCGATGGCCGTATCGGTTCAAGACCGGCACGACATTACCGTCGCGCGCTCAGCTTGAAAGTTCAGGCGCGCTGAATGGCAACGAACTGGTTTGGGTCGATGATCCTATCGAAGCGTTTTTCCTTCAGGTCCAGGGTTCGGGGCAAGTCGTGATGGAAGACGGCACGACCATGCGCGTTGGCTTCGGCGGGACCAACAACCAGCCGTATAAATCGATCGGCCGCGAACTGCTGGACCGGCGCGAATTGACGCCCGCACAGGCCACGATGCAAGGCATCAAGGCTTGGGCGAAAGCGAATCCGGCGCGTGTGGATGCCTTGCTCGACGTGAATCCGCGTTTTGTGTTTTTCCGCGAAATGCCGGCGACTTCGACACTCGCCGCAGGCGTAGGGACGGGGCCCGTCGGCGCATTGGGTGTTCCATTGACGCCGGAGCGTTCCATTGCCGTCGATCCCTCGGCAATCCCGCTTGGAACGCCGGTTTTCCTGCAGACCACGCGCCCTCTGAGCAATTCGCCGATGAACCGCCTAGTGTTTGCGCAAGACACGGGAAGCGCAATCAAAGGCGGTGTACGCGCGGACTATTTTTGGGGATTGGGCGATGACGCAGGCGATCTCGCCGGCCGGATGAAGCAGGGCGGGCGCATGTGGCTCTTGCTGCCGAATTCGTAGGGATCTCTTGTAATACTCTCTTGTAAGACTCTGGCAGCCGTTCCGTTCGGACCGGCTGCTTTTCAGCGCAACGCCGGACGTCAGATTGCTGCCTTGCGCCGGTCGATTACGCGCCGCGCCTTTCCCACTGAACGCTCAATCCCGTTCACTCCCAGCAACTCGATCACCGCGCTGACCCCGATCAACGCCTTGATATCGTACGCAAGGGCGGCCTTCGCCTGCTGCAGCACGGCGACATCCGGCGCTGTCTCAGGGCACGGTTCGACATTGAGAGTGAGCACATCGAGCGGTCCTTCCTTGGTCAGCACGATCTGGTAGTGCGGCGCCAGCGCATGCTGCTTGAGCAGCAACTCCTCGATCTGCGTCGGGAAAACATTTACGCCTCGCACGATCATCATGTCGTCCGAGCGCCCGGTGATTTTTTCCATGCGCCGCATGGTTCGGGCGCTGCCGGGCAAGAGCCGGGTGAGATCGCGCGTCCGGTAGCGGATGATCGGCAACGCTTCCTTTGTCAGCGACGTGAACACAAGTTCACCCAGCTCGCCATCGGGCAGCACTTCGCCAGTGTTGGGGTCGATGATTTCCGGATAGAAATGATCCTCCCAGATCGTCGGGCCATCTTTTGTTTCCACGCATTCCGACGCCACGCCCGGTCCCATGACTTCCGAGAGTCCATAGATATCCACGGCGTCGATACCCATGCGCTTCTCGATGGCCGCGCGCATATCGTTGGTCCACGGCTCGGCGCCGAAGATCCCGATCCTCAGCGAACAGTCGGCCGGGTGAACGCCCTGGCGTTCGAGTTCATCGGCAATGGACAGCATGTAGCTGGGCGTCACCATGATGATGTCCGGGCGAAAATCCTGGATGAGCTGCACTTGCTTTTCGGTCTGGCCGCCGCCGAACGGAATCACGGTCAAGCCAGCCCGTTCCGCGCCGTAATGAGCGCCGAGGCCGCCCGTGAAGAGACCGTATCCGTAACTGATATGAACCTTGTCGCCACGACGCGCGCCAGCCGCACGAATGGAGCGCGCGACAAGGTTCGCCCATGTATCAATGTCTTTCGCCGTGTAGCCCACCACCGTCGGCTTACCCGTAGTCCCCGACGATGCATGAATACGCGAGACCTGATCGTGCGGCACCGCGAACATTCCGTACGGGTAGTTATCGCGAAGATCTTTCTTTGTAGTGAACGGGAAGCGCGCGATATCGGCGAGACTTTTAATGTCACCTGGATGCACGCCCGCTTCATCGAACTTGCGCCGGTACACAGGCGAATTCTCATATGCGTGCGCGATCGACCACTTGAGGCGTTCAAGCTGCAACGCGGTGAGTTCGTCGCGACTGGCCGTTTCTATAGGATCCAGTGGAAGCGGGGCGGTCATCAAATGTCTCCTTCCAAATATCTGTTGGCGGCCCGAATCAAATTTGCCCGGACGCTATGGTTTTTCAGCGCATCGTGTGAAACAGGTCAGGACCCGGTAGCAACCAGGTTGCCCTTGATCTGGGAGGACTTGCCGCGAAACATGGCGACCGTTTCTTCATCACGGTTCGTCACGCGGATGTCGTAGATACCCGTTCTACCGGTGAGCGATTGTTCCGTTGCCTCAGCAGTCAGACGATCGCCGCCTTTGACGGCACGCAAGAATTCGATTGAACAGCCGGCCGCGACCGTGTTGATGTTGTACGAGTTGCAAGCGAACGCGAACGTTGAGTCGGCCAGCGTGAAGATGAGACCGCCATGACAGATCCCGTGGCCGTTGAGAAAGTCGTCGCGCACGTTCATTTGCATTCGCGCATAGCCTGGCCGTACTTCCTTCAGTTCCAGGCCGAGCGCACGGCTGCACGCGTCTGCTTCGTACATGGTTTGCGCGGTTGCTTCGGCGAGTTTCTGAGGGTTCATTGCTGCCGTCTCCAAAAGCGATGTGTTTGATTGTCAAAGGCCTTCGAATCGCGGCGCACGCTTTTCCTTGAACGCAGCGACGCCTTCCGCATAGTCGTGCGAGTCGCCGAGTTCGCGCTGAACGTCGCGTTCAAGATCGAGTTGCTGATCGAGTGTATTGGTCGCTGCTGCGCGGATCGAGTGTTTGATCGCCGCGACGGCCTTCGCCGGTTGCTGCGCGAGGTGCGCTGCAAGTGTGAGCGCCGTGTCCTGCAATTCGACATCGTCGACTACCTTCCACGCCAGCCCCCACGCTTCGGCTTGTTCCGCACTCAATTTGTCGCCAGTCAGTGCAAGGCCCATGGCGCGCGCCTCGCCCACTCGCCTCGGCAATAGCCAGGTGCCGCCGGAGTCCGGAACCAGGCCAATCTTCACGAAAGCCTGGATGAAGCTCGCCGAACGAGCGGCCACGATCAGGTCGCAAGCCATCGCCAGGTTGGCGCCCGCGCCTGCAGCGATTCCGTTCACAGCCGCAATTACTGGCAGACGTGACGCCTGCAGCCGACGCACCAGCGGGTTGAAATACTGATCAATCAGGGCGCCCAGATTGGTCATGGCTCCGGGTGTGAAGTCGAGGTCGGCCAGGTCCTGACCGGCACAAAACCCGCGGCCCGAGCCCGTGATGACGAGCGCACGGGCGTGACTGCCTTCGATCTCGTCCAGCGCTGCACGCAACTCCTCGTGCATTGTCCGCGTGAAGCTGTTCAGCTTCTCAGGGCGATTCAATGTCAGCGTGGCCACGTGCGTGGTTTCGTCGATGTTCAAAACAATCGAGCTGCTCTGATCAGACATGAAGTCTCCTTTGGCTAATGAGCGCAAACACCCATGCCTTCGATACTAATCGCGCCCGGCTACAGTTGCTATTCGGCTGAACGGCCTAGGACTCGCCGCGATTCCTTGGGGCGGTCGCCTATGCCGTTTGGCTGACTACCGGCGGCGCGCTCTTTGGCGCAACATGGACTCTGCTTTGAACGACCCGGAAGCGATTGGCGACAAACGCGGCGTCCGACAGCGCTGCGTTCGCGGCAGGATTGGCGCCTGTGCCGTGGAAGTCCGAATATGCGGCCGTCTGATTCACAAAGACGCCGCTGGTCAGATTGATCGACAGCGCGACGCCGCCACGGATGGCAGCTTCATAGGCTGCTTCCACGACTGCGTCGTCCGTGCTGTACACGGAGAAGGTCAACGCGCCGTGCTCGGCTGCAATCGATCCGGCCAGTTCGAGCGATTGGGCCGTCGAATCCGTGGCGATGACAAACGAAATTGGACCAAACCACTCGCGCGTGAAGTTCGCGGCATCAGCGTTCACGTCGAGCTTCAACATCAGGGGAGAGCGCACTTGAGCATCGGGAAAAACTGGATGAGCAAGCGATTGGCTATCCGTCAGCACTTCACCCAATTGCCGGGCTTCGGCGATACGACCCATCACGCCGTCGTTTTGTATCGCACCGGTCAATTCGACGGCGCGGGCCGGATCGGCAATCAGCTTTTCTACCGCCGCTGCGAGCATCCTCGCAACGTCGTCGAAGCTTATTTGGCCTTCGCTCGTGCGAATGCCGTCGCGGGGAACATAGATGTTCTGCGGCGCCGTGCACATCTGGCCCGAGTAAAGCGCCAGCGAGAACGCAATATTGCTGGCGACGGCTTTGATGTTGTCGACGGAATCGATCACGATCTGATTCACACCCGCCTTCTCGGTGTAGACCTGGGCCTGATGTGCGTTACGTTCGAGCCAGTTGCCGTTTTGCGTGCTGCCGGTGAAGTCGATGATCTTGATTTCCGGGCGCAGCGCAAGATTTTGAACGAGGGGGCCGTCGTTCCCTTCGGTAGCCAGCAGAGTGATCACATTCGGGTCAAATCCGGCTTCACGCAAAACTTCACGCGCAATGCGCACGGTGATGGCAAGCGGCAAGATCGCACCCGGATGCGGCTTGACGATGACAGTGTTACCCGTAGCCAGGTCGGCGAACATGCCGGGATAACCGTTCCAGGTCGGGAAGGTGCAGCACCCCAGAACGAGGCCCGTGCCGCGCGGTACGACGGTGAATTGCTTGTGCATGGCGAGCGGCGGGTTCTTGCCTTGCGGCTTTTCCCAATAAGCGTCGGCAGGAATTTGGCGAAGCTGATCCCACGCATAAGCCACCGCTTCCAACGCGCGGTCCTGCGCGTGCGGGCCACCCGCTTGAAACGCCATCATGAATGCCTGTCCGGTCGTGTGCATCACGCTGTAACCGATCTCGAAACTGGCTTTGTTGATCCGCGACAGAATCTCGAGGCTTACGCCGGCCCAGGCTGCAGGCCCAGCGGCGCGCCACTGGCGTTGCGCCAAGGCGGAGGCTTCGAGCAGCGAGTCTACGTCCGCTTTCGGGTAGCGAACGCCGAGCGCGAATCCGTAAGGCGACCGCTCGTTACCCACTGTCTCCCCGGTCAAGGGCTGATCCAGTTCGAACGCGCGGTTCAGGTGCGCTTTGAAGGCCGCCTCGCCATCCGGATTTGCTGTTTCACCGTACACTTTGGGACTCGGCATTTCGGGAAACGGGCTCCAGTAGCCGCGCGTTGCAATAGCGGCAAGCGCTTGAGTAAGCGTCGCTTCGTGCTTCGTGAAGAGCGGATGGGTCATGGCGGCAAAAGGATTTGGTTGTAATGAGGGTCGCTCGGATAATTAATTAACCGACCGGTTGGTATGCGAATGTTAGCATTATCGAGACGCGTGCGCGAAGCGATTTCGCGCGAGTTCATATAGGAGGAGTGAATGTCTTACGAGAATCTGTTGACCGAAGTGCGCGGGCGTGTCGGCTTGATCACACTGAACCGGCCCAAAGCGCTCAACGCGCTCAACGACGCGCTGATGGATGAGCTCGGCACTGTCCTTAAACAATACGATGCCGACGAAAACATCGGCGCCATCGTGCTGACCGGCAGCGAGAAGGCGTTCGCAGCGGGGGCGGACATCGGCATGATGGCCAACTACACGTATATGGATACGTTCAAGGGCGACTACATCACGCGTAACTGGGAAACGGTGCGCACCATTCGCAAGCCGATCATTGCGGCTGTTGCCGGATTCGCCCTCGGTGGCGGCTGCGAATTGGCGATGATGTGCGACATCATCATCGCCGCCGATACCGCCAAGTTCGGCCAGCCCGAAATCAAGCTCGGCGTGATCCCCGGCGCCGGCGGCACGCAGCGGCTGCCGCGCGCTGTATCGAAGGCGAAGGCAATGGACATGTGTCTGACTGCACGAATGATGGATGCCGATGAAGCCGAGCGGGCAGGGTTGGTGTCGCGCGTCGTTCCGGCAGCGAACCTGCTGGATGACGCCATGCAGGCTGCAGCGACAATCGCGAGCTTCTCCTTGCCTGCAGTAATGATGGCGAAGGAGTCAGTCAACCGCGCATACGAATCAACGCTGGCGGAGGGAGTTCATTTCGAGCGCCGCATGTTCCATTCGCTGTTTGCGACCGAGGATCAGAAGGAAGGGATGGCGGCTTTTGTAGAGAAGCGGAAACCTGATTTTAAGCATCGATAAAATTCTTTTCCCGAACCCCTTGCGCAGTGTTGAAACGGGCACTAGAATTCCGTTCCTTCGCTTCACAACGAGGCGAAGGGAAGTGAGAAAGTGCAGGTGCAGTGGCGCGCAAGAGGAAGCCGCAGAGCCAAGCAGGACGGGCCTTGCAGCAAAATCGGAAGTCGCGGGTTGAGTAAAAAACCTGTTGACGAAAAGCGAAACGTTCTACATAATCTTGTTTCTGTGCTGCAAACGCAGCGACGCGAAAGCGGTGGTGTTCTGAGGGATGGGATGCTGCGGTTTTGGTGAATGTTCTTTAAAAACTAACAGCCGATAAGTGTGGGCGCTTGGTGTTTTGCTTTGGAGCGTGGTGGTGTCTTTCGGGGCGCTGCCGTGAAGCGAAAGTATCAAGTCTCACACTAGTATTAAGGTAGGTTTTGAGCGTCTTTTCAGAGATGGAAAGATGGGAGGAACTTGTCAGTACGTTGAG
>NZ_JBSIPA010000365.1:0-6763 GCF_053574605.1 Caballeronia sp. M23-90
GCGGCAAAAGCCTGCTGCCAATCGGTGTGATCGATGTGCACGGCGCGTTCGCGCGTGGCGAAGTGATCGCGTGCATGAATCCGGCCGGACACGAAGTGGCGCGCGGCATTACGAATTACAGCAGCTCACGGCGGGCGGCAAAAGCCTGCTGCCAATCGGTGTGATCGATGTGCACGGCGCGTTCGCGCGTGGCGAAGTGATCGCGTGCATGAATCCGGCCGGACACGAAGTGGCGCGCGGCATTACGAATTACAGCAGCTCGGAGGCGCGGCTGATCCAGCGCAAACCAAGCGGCGAGATCGAAACGGTGCTCGGCTACATGCTGGAGCCGGAGCTCATTCATCGCGACAATCTGGTCCTTGCCTGACCGGTCGACCACGAAAAAAGCCGCCAACTGGCGGCTTTTTCATTTAACGCGTTGCTTAGTGGTAGTTCGATACCGCTGTCCGTTTCATCTGAATATTTGACAAGATTTGCTGTGCCGTTCCCGTCGGCAGCTTGTTTGCACAGAAATAATCCTGATACAGCGCCGAGTGATATGAATTCAGCTCGCCGGTTTCAATGCGCGCAAAGTCCCGTTCCACCGCACGATCCCAACCTGTCTGGTCCTCGTTGATGCTCGCGTAGAGGCGCCAGTTGAAGTTGTCGCAGCGGATCCCTTCGTAGTTCACGTTGCGCGCGCCGGCCGGACTTTGCACCACGACCGTGTAGCGAATCACGCCGTCATCGCCGACGCTGAGCGATTTTTTATCGATGAAAAAACTAAGCGGTGTGTTCTGCGAAACCGTGAACGGCACCAGATTGGCGTCTTGCGGCAACGGCGGGATGGTCTCGACCTTGTTTTCGGTCCAGTTCGGCTTGCGGTCCATCAAATAAACAAACGCGCTGTCGTCCTTGTTTGAAGGCTTCGAGCTGCCGCAACCGGCGAGCACGACAAGAGCTGCCGCGGATGCCGCAAACAATGCAATGGCTTTCAATTCTTGAATCCCTGAGGTTGATGCAGCAGCGACTGCAAATCGACTGCAAATGGTTTGAGCCTCACGACGCCTGGGGCCCGTCTCCAACGCTGCACGAAAAAAAAGCGGCGCGCGTTGCCGCGCCGCCGCTTTGGATGACACACGTCCTAATCCCGCGAAGGACGTTGTGCGTAGATATGCAGCTCTTCGGTCACTGAACATTCTGCCTGAATGACCTGACCGTTGGCAGAAACGGTCGCGTCCTCCATGGTCATGCTCCCAATCACGCGCGGATACCGATTCGCGTGACGCGCCAAATGTTCCGCGCGCTCGGCACGCACGGCGGCGCGCCTCAGGAAGCGAGAAAGTTCTGTGAGCGCAAGCTGATAAACATCACGCTTGAACTCGATCACCGCGTCGAGCGGGACCCAATATTCGTTCCACCGCCAGGCATCGAATTCCGGATGATCAGTCGCACGCAAACAAATGTCACAGTCGCGGCCTACCATGCGTAACAAAAACCAAATCTGCTTTTGTCCGCGATAATGACCGCGCACTTCGCGCTTGATGAACTTGTCCGGCACCTCATAACGCAGCCAGTCACGGGTTCGACCCACGACCTTGACGTGTTCCGGCAGCAAACCGGTTTCTTCGTGTAACTCCCGATACATCGCTTGCACAGGGGTCTCGCCGTACTTGATGCCCCCTTGTGGAAACTGCCAGGAATGTTCACGCAGCCGCTTGCCCCAAAACACTTCGTTGTGCGCGTTCAAGAGGATGATGCCGACGTTCGGGCGAAAGCCTTCACGATCCAGCATACAACCACCTTCGAATCCTTTAAAATTGCTTTGATTATAAACAGATAACGGGCCTGGCGCACCGGCACGAACCCGAATCCGGCGTTCGTTGCGTGTGGGCGTTGAGGCGGGCGCGCTTTGGTCTTCGCCCCGCATCGCTGTCCCGTCGTTCACTCGTTCCGCACGTTCAGCACGATTGGGCGCTCACCGCCCATTCAATCGACGCGCTCCGCTTTGGAAGATTTTTGAATGAAAGCATCCCGTTTCTTTATCGCCACCCTGAAAGAAGCCCCCACCGACGCAGAAATCGTCAGCCATCAGCTCATGGTTCGCGCAGGCATGATCCGCCGTGTCGCCGGCGGCATTTACAGCTATTTGCCTATCGGTCTGCGTTCCATTCGCAAGGTGGAAGCCATCGTGCGCGAAGAAATGGATCGCGCTGGCGCGCTCGAATTGCTGATGCCCGCGGTGCAGCCCGCCGAACTTTGGCAGGAGTCGGGTCGTTGGGAGCAATACGGGCCGGAATTGCTGCGTATCAAGGATCGTCATGACCGCGATTTCGTGGTCGGTCCGACCCACGAAGAAGTGGTGACGGACATTGCGCGCCGCGAGATCAAGAGCTACAGGCAATTGCCGGTCAACTTTTATCAGATCCAGACGAAGTTCCGCGATGAAATCCGCCCGCGTTTTGGCGTGATGCGTGGCCGCGAATTCATCATGAAGGACGCGTATTCGTTTGATCGTGACCAGGCGGGTCTTGCTGAGTCGTACAAAAAAATGTTCGATGCCTACGTGCGGGTGTTCTCGCGCATCGGCCTGGAATTCCGTGCGGTCGCGGCAGATAACGGATCGATTGGCGGCAGCGGTTCGCATGAGTTCCACGTGATCGCCGACACCGGGGAAGACGCGATTGCGTATAACCCGGCATCGGATTACGCGGCGAACATCGAAGCGGCAGAGGCGTTGCCGCTGAACGCCACGCGGGCGGCGCCGGCTGAAGAAATGAAGAAGACTGCAACACCGGGCAAGGCGAAGTGCGAGGCCGTGGCCGAGTTGCTGAACATTCCGCTGCAACGGACCATCAAGTCAATCATCCTCGCGACTGAAAACGAAGGCGGCGAAGCGACCATCTGGTTGCTGATGCTGCGAGGCGATCATTCGCTCAACGACATCAAGACGGGCAAGCTGCCGGGCTTGTCGGGTTACCGGTTCGCCACGGAAGCCGAGATCATCGATACCTTCGGCACGCCGCCCGGTTATCTCGGCCCGATCAACACGAAAAAGCCGGTCAAGGTGATCGCAGACCGCACGGTCGCGAACATGAGCGATTTCGTGGTCGGCGCGAACGAGGTGGACTATCACATCACCGGCGTGAACTGGGGCCGCGATCTGCCGGAACCGGTCGTGGCGGACATCCGCAATGTGCTGGCGGGCGATCCTTCACCGGACGGCAAGGGTGCGCTCGAAATTTGCCGCGGCATTGAAGTGGGCCACGTGTTCCAGCTCGGCACGAAGTATTCGGACGCCATGGGCGCGACGTTCCTCGATGAAAACGGCAAGCCGGCCAAGATGCTGATGGGTTGTTACGGCATCGGCATCACGCGGGTTCTGGGTGCGGCGATCGAACAGAATTTCGATGCCAAGGGCATCATCTGGCCGGAATCGATCGCACCGTTCGAAGTCGTGCTCTGCCCCATGGGCTATGACCGCAGCGAGGCCGTGCGCGAGCAGGCAGACAAGCTGTATGCAACGCTGCAGGCGGCGGGTATCGACGTGATCCTGGACGATCGCGGCGAGCGGCCGGGTGTGATGTTCGCAGATTGGGAGCTGATCGGCGTGCCGCATCGGCTGGTGATCGGTGATCGCGGGCTGAAGGAAGGCAAGCTCGAATACCAGGCACGACGCGACGCAGAAGCCACGTTGTTACCGGTCGATGACGCCGCGAATGTGGTGATCGAGAAGGTCCGCGCCGCGCTGGCGGGTGGAGTGACGAAGTAACGTGCAGTACAACTTCCTCTCGGCGACGGTGCTGCTGATCCTGATCACCGATCCGCTCGGCAACATCCCGATCTTCATCAACGCGTTGCGTGGTGTGGCGAAGGAGCGCCGGCGAGTCGTGATCCTGCGTGAAGTCGCGATCGCGTTCGGGATCTTGCTGCTGTTCATGCTGGTCGGCGACCGCTTTCTTCGCGCGATGAGCCTGACAGACTTGTCGCTGCGGCTGGGTGGCGGGATCGTGCTGTTCCTGATCGCGCTGCGAATGATCTTCCCGCATCCCGATGGCCCCATGGGCGGCGATTCGCGTGGAGGTGAACCGCTGATCGTGCCGCTGGCCATTCCCGCGCTCGCGGGTCCGTCGGCGTTGGCGACCGTGATGCTACTGACATCGCAGGCGCCGGGGCAGATGTGGGAATGGATCGGCGCGCTGACCGTGACCATGTTCGTCTGTGCGATCGTGCTGGTCATGGCCGAGAAGATTCAGCACTGGCTCGGCGAACGCGCGGTGACGGCGTTCGAAAGGCTGATGGGACTGGTGCTCGTGTCCATATCCGTCGAAATGATCCTGACCGGGATTCGGACCTTCGTACATCAACTGGCGGCGAACGGCTGAATTCGTTGCAACCACTAAAACAGAAGGCCGTTTCAACTTGCGTTGAAACGGCCTTCTTCACATTCTGCTGCAATGGCCGTTCGGCCGGTCACGCGCCTTCAATCACGCGCCTTCAATCATGCACCTTCAGTCAGTGCCCGGATGGTCGGCAGGTTGCGCCAATAGCCTTTCGCGTCCATGCCGCAGCCGAACACGTAACGGTCGGGGACTTCGAAACCGCAAAAATCCGGACGTAGCGGTTTCTCTTTGCTGATGAGCTTCTCGCAGAGCACCGCCGAGAGGAATTTCTTCGCGCCCATTGCCATGATCCGGTCGCGGATGGCGGCCATGGTTTCGCCTTCATCCAGGATGTCGTCGAGTACGAGCACCACGCGATCCTTCACCGCCTCCGCCGGCGCCACGCGCCATTCCATCTTGTCGCCGCCCTTGGTCGTGTTGCGGTAGCGCGTCAAATGGATGTAGTCGAACTCGAGCGGGAAGTCGAGATGCGGCAGCAGCATGCCGGTGAACACCGCCGCGCCGCCCATGACGGACAGCACGAGCGGAAATTCTTCGCCGGTGCTCGCGCCGATGGCTTTCGCCATGTTGACGATCGACGCGGTCACGTCCTGCGCCGAAACAATCTCTTCGGAGTGGCTGAAAATGTGGAGTGCTTCTTCGCGGTTCATAGGGCAGGCGGGGAGGGTATGAGGCTAAAAAGGAGCGACGAGGGCGCCAACGCTCAGGCGCGCGCCACGACATGATAAACCCGAGTTCCTCGATGAAACCCGGGCCGATCGAATCAAAGCCGATTGCCGGACAAAAAAAGACAAACGCTTAGCGCATGCCCGGCATCATGCCTTTCATGCCGCGCATCATTTTCTGCAGGTTACCGCCCTTCAGCTTTTTCATCATGCCGCGCATTTGCTCATACTGATTCAGCATGCGGTTCACTTCCTGCACTTGCACGCCCGCGCCCGCGGCGATCCGGCGTTTGCGCTGCGCCTTGATGAGGTCGGGTTTCGCACGCTCCGCAAGCGTCATGGAATTGATGATGCCTTCCATGCGGCGCATCTGCTTTTCAGCGATACCCATGTTCGCGCCCGCCGCAGCTTGCTGGAATTGCGCCGGCAGCTTGTCCATCAGCGACGACAAACCGCCCATGTTCTTCATCTGCGCGAGTTGGGCGCGGAAGTCGTTCAGGTCGAAATCGCCGCCTTTCTTGACCTTGTCGGCGAGTTTTTGCGCGGCGGCGCTGTCCACGCCTTTCTGCGCTTCCTCGACCAGGGCAAGAATGTCACCCATGCCGAGAATCCGGTTCGCCATGCGATCCGGGTGGAACACTTCCAGGCCGTCGAGCTTTTCGGCGACGCCTACGAACTTGATCGGCTTGCCGGTCACGTGGCGCACGGAAAGCGCCGCGCCGCCGCGGGAATCGCCGTCGAGCTTGGTGAGCACCACGCCGGTCAGCGGCAGGGCGTCACTGAACGCCTTGGCCGTGTTGACCGCGTCCTGGCCGAGCATGGCGTCGACTACGAACAGCGTTTCCGCCGGTTTCAGGATGCCGTGAAGCTCGGTGATTTCCTTCATCATGGCTTCGTCGATACCGAGCCGGCCAGCCGTATCGACGATCAGCACGTCGTGGAAGTGGCGTTTCGCCCAATCCACCGCCGCCCGCGCAATGTCCGCCGGTTTCTGATCCGGTTCCGACGGGAAAAAGTCTGCGCCAACCTGTTCGGTCACCGTTTTCAACTGCGCGATAGCAGCCGGTCGATACACGTCGACCGACACCGTCAGCACCTTTTTCTTGTGCTTTTCGCGCAGCAGCTTGGCGAGCTTGCCGGTCGTGGTGGTCTTGCCCGCACCTTGCAGACCGGCCATGAGTATTATTGCAGGTGGCGTGACGGCAAGATTCAGCTCGACCGCCTTGCCCTCATAATCCCCGCCGATGATCGCCGTCAGCTCGCGCTGCACCACGCCGACCAGCGCCTGACCCGGCGACAAGCTTGAGATCACCTCTTCGCCAAGCGCCTTTTCCTTCACCTTGGCGATGAATTCGCGCACGACCGGCAGCGCAACGTCGGCCTCGAGCAGCGCCAGGCGTACTTCGCGCAGCATTTCCTGCGTGTTAGCCTCGGTGAGCCGGGCTTCGCCGCGCAGCGTCTTTACGACGCGCGCCATCCGTGTAGTGAGTGTGTCTAGCATGGGAGCGTGTGAGAGTGCGGCCGGTAAGTGTCGGTAACTAAGCGATAACGGCGTCTCGGCAGCCCTTTGCGAGAAGGGGAAGACGTCGCGGCCTCGGGGCCTGGTGTAAACTTCAATCATGGATATTGTACTGTATGCCCTCACTGCGCTTCTCTACGGCGGACTTGCCGTAGCGGGCTGGCGCGCGCATCGCGACACGTCGGTCGAACCGGCGA